>CABQAA010000008.1 GCA_902461995.1 uncultured Oscillospiraceae bacterium
AAGCTGATGGCCTACATCACCAGCGCCGGACGGGCGGCCAGTCGGGAGCTGGCCAAGGTGCGGGGGGCCTTCCCGCTGTTCGAGGAGAGCATTTATAAGGACGGCGAGCCGCTGCGCAACGCCACCGTGACGACGATCGCCCCGACCGGGACCCTTTCCATCATCGCGGGGGTGTCGTCGGGCGTCGAGCCGGTGTTCGCCTATGTGTACATCCGCAGCGTCATGGACCGGACCGAGATGATCGAGGTCAATCCCGTGCTCAAAACGCTGCTCGAGGAACGGGGCCTCTATTCCGACGAGCTGATGCACCGCATCGCGGAGGAGGGAACCATCGCCCATTTTGACGAGATTCCGGAGGAGATCCGGCGAGTGTTTGTCTCCGCCCACGACATCTCTCCCCTGTATCACACTAAAATGCAGGCCGCGTTCCAAAATCACACCGACAACGCCGTATCGAAAACGGTGAACTTCCCCCATGACGCCACCGAGGAGGAAGTGGCCGAGGTCTATACCCTCGCCTATAAACTCGGCTGCAAGGGCGTGACGATTTACCGGGACGGCAGCCGGGAAATCCAGGTGCTCAACCTGGCCAAAAAAGAGGAAAAGCCGGAAGAGGCGGCCGAACCGGCCGCGGTGTCCGCACCCCATGGCCCGATTCTGCCCCGCCCCCGGCCCGACGTGACCATGGGCCTGACCGAGAAGGTCGGTATTGGCTGCGGCAACCTGTATATCACGGTCAATTACGATGAAGAGGGCATCTGCGAGGTGTTTACCAACACCGGCAAAGCCGGAGGATGTCCTTCTCAGTCGGAGGCCACGGCCCGCTTGGTATCGGTGGCGCTGCGCTCCGGGATGGATGTCAAAACCATCACAGGTCAGCTGCGGGGCATCCGCTGTCCCTCCACCATCCGTCAGCAGGGGATGAAATGTACCTCCTGCCCCGACGCCATCGCGCGGGTGATCGAAAAAGTGGTGGCATCCAAGGAATTCAAGGCGGTCGCCACCCATTATGTGTCCGGAAACACCGAGGAAGCGGAAAAGGCCGCGGCGGCCGCTTCCAAAAAAGAGGTGCGGGAGCCGGCCGTGGCCGCCCAAATCCGGAGCTGTCCCGAGTGCGGCGCCCCGGTCGAGCACGAGGGCGGCTGCGTGATGTGCCGCAACTGCGGCTATTCCAAATGCGGCTGACGGCTGCGGGTTTAGACATTCTATATATATGATTTGTATATAGGAATAATACGGCATCCTGCATCAAAAAGGCGGGGGAAATCGTCGGATTTCCCCCGCCTCGGTGTGTCAATGAGGCAGGCAAGCTGCCATATACCTCCGGTCTTATAAAGGGCATGAATACAAGTATTCATGCCCTTTATCTTATCTGAGTCGTATGCCGCCGGTCGTATGATGGTTGCATATTTTCAAAGCGCTTTCCCTCGTTCCGTGAACGCCGCTTTCGGTCCGCATTGTGGAAAAAGAAAAAAGTGCGCGTTCAGGACAACCAAAAGAGGCAGCGGGACCAACCGGGTGAGATCAGTCCGTTGGCGGATCATACATCATGATGTCCGCAATGTCGCAGTCCAAGGCGTAACAGATCCGGCAAAGCACGCCGATATCCGGACGCTGAACCGTATTGTTGTAATATTGCAGCATCTGGGTGTACTGCAGGTCGGCGCGTTTGGTCAGCTGGCTTTTGCTGATTTTGTGCGCTTTCATATAATCCGCGAGAGTGAAACGCACCTCGCCCCATTCGGGGCATTCAGTTTCGGCACGCCGTCACCCCCGTTGAGTTTAGTATATTTTTGAACTAAAACCAGTATCAGTATAAAATGTAGGAACCAATTGAAATCTGCAGTTATCTATCCTATAATTATATAAATAAATGCCCTATCGCTTCGGATAGGGCAGGTTGTCGGGTAAATCCAAGATGTAGTCGGCGGACACATGATAATATTGGCACAGCTTGATTAAATGACGGAGTGGAAGGGGGTGGACGCCCCTCTCGTATCGGGAATAAATGGTTTGTTCAATGCCCAGCATGTCGGCAATGTCCTTCTGGGTTTTGTCATGGTCTTCCCGCAGCCATCGGATAATTTGTGAAGGTTCCATGGGACACACCCCATTTATACTTAAAATATGGTATCACTTTATCATAGTACGGATTGGTACTAAACACTCCAGAACGTATAAGTTCTAAACGAAAGAGAGACGAGAATATGGTCGGGAAAAAGATCCGGGCGCTCCGGAAGGAACGGCGGTGGAACCAGGGAACGCTGGCATCTCGGCTGCATGTGTGCCGCAGCACCATCTCCTGTTGGGAAACAGAACGTGTCGATCCGCCCCTGGACCGTAGCCGGGAGCTGGCCCTGCTGTTCGATGTGTCCGCCGATTATCTGCTGGACCTTCCACCCCACGATCCACCGGTCGTATGCGAAACGTCCTTCACGAAAAGCTGCACCGGCGCCGGAAAACCCGAACCTGGAAAAAACAGATAGAAGCCTGATGCCATGCGGGTTGGCAGGCTTTAAAATAATTTTCGTTTTTTTTGAAAAACGCTTGCAATTTCCATGCGGTTGATGTAGAATAGTCCAGCACGCCTGAAAAAGACAGGGATACCTGTGCCCTTTTTCGGGTGTGCACGACTGCACGATATGCGATGAAGCGGGAGGTTGCGGCCATCGGCCGGGTATTTCCGCTGAGTATGTCCGATTTCAAACCGGGCGACAAGGACTCTCTGTGCACCGCTCTGCCTCCCGCTGCGGGCCGTCTGGCCGCGGCGCGCGATGTCGGCGGACACAGGACGCTGTATCCGTACCCGGACACTTGGGCGAATCCAGGATCCGGTTTTTTCTCGGCCGGGCAGGAAACACCCGGCAAGGTGTACGGTTTCGGCGCCGCCCGCCAACTCAATTTATTAAGGAGGCGTTTTTCAGTGGCAGTCAAGGAAAAAATTCGCATTCGCATCAAGGGGTATGATCACCAGCTGGTCGATCAGTCCGCGGAGAAGATCGTCGAGACCGCGCGGCGCACAGGCGCCCGGGTGTCCGGCCCGGTTCCGCTCCCCACCGAGAAGGAGATCGTCACCATCCTGCGCGCGGTCCACAAATACAAGGATTCCCGCGAGCAGTTTGAGTCCCGCGTCCACAAGCGGCTCATCGACATTCTCCGCCCGTCCAACAAGACAGTTGAAGCCCTGATGGGGCTTGAACTCCCCGCCGGCGTGGAAATCGAAATCAAGCTCTGATTTCAGTCTCCGCATATTCTCCTTAAATAAGGAGAATGGGATGAATTCCCGCGGGCGAGGTCATGTTCCGACTCACGGGATGCCCCGTGCGGCCGGAACCAATAACCAAGGAGGTATAGACAATGCAAAAAGGCATCATCGGCAAAAAGGTCGGCATGACCCAGGTCTTCGATGAAAAGGGCAATGTCGTGCCCGTCACGGTCATCGAGGCCGGCCCCTGCGTGGTCGTGCAGAAGAAGACCGCGGAAACCGACGGCTACACCGCCGTCCAGCTCGGCTTCGGCGACGTCTCGGCCAAACGGGTTAACAAGCCCATGAAGGGCCACTTCGACAAGGCGGATGTGGCGCCCAAGAAGACGCTGCGCGAGTTCCGCTTCGAGAACTGCGACGCCTACAACGTCGGCGACATCGTCAAGGCCGACGCCTTCGCCCCCGGCGAACGGGTGGACGTCTGCGGCACCAGCAAGGGCAAAGGCTACGCCGGCGCCATCAAGCGCTGGAACTTCCACCGGCTCAAGGAAACCCACGGTACCGGCCCGGTCGCCCGCCATGCGGGTTCTCTGGGCGCCTGCTCCTCCCCCTCCCGTGTCTTTAAAGGCATGAAGGCCGCCGGCCATCTGGGCGCGGAGCGCGTGACCGTTCAGAACCTCGACGTCGTCAAGGTGGATGCGGAGAACAACCTGATCGCGGTGCGCGGCGCCGTCCCCGGCCCCCGCGGCGGCGTGGTGCTGCTCTCCGAATCCGTCAAGAAGGCGTAAGGAAGGAGGAAATCGAAATGGCAACCGTTTCTACATTTGATATGACCGGCAAGCAGACCGGCAGCATGGAGCTCTCCGACGCCGTTTTCGGCATCGAGCCCAACGCCACCGCTCTGCACAGTGTCGTTGTCAATTACCTGGCCAATCAGCGCCAGGGTACCCAGTCCACCCTCACCCGTGCCGAAGTGAGCGGCGGCGGCCGCAAGCCCTGGAGACAGAAGGGTACCGGCCATGCGCGCCAGGGTTCCATCCGGGCTCCCCAGTGGACCCACGGCGGTATTTCCCACGGCCCCAAGCCCCGCAGCTATTCGTTCGTGCTTCCCAAGAAGGTGCGCCGCCTCGCGATGAAGTCGGCCTTCTCCTCCAAGGTGGCTGCCGGCGAGATGATCGTTCTCGACGACATGACCTTTGAAGAGATCAAGACCAAAACCGCGGCCAAGATGCTCACCGCCCTGGAAGCGACCAGCAAGGTGCTTGTGGTGATGCCGGAGAAGGACGAGAAGGCCATCCGCTCCATGCGGAATATCCCCGGTGTCAAAACCGCCCTGGTGAACACCCTGAACGTATACGATATCCTCAACTGCGACAAGTTCATCGTCGTCAAGGATGCCGTTGCCAAGCTCGAGGAGGTGTACAAATAATGGAAGCCCGTGACATCATTCTCGCTCCGGTTGTAACGGAAAAGGCCGTCGCCGGCCTCGCGATGAAAAAGTACACCTTCCGGGTGGACATGAACGCGAACAAGATCCAGATCGCCAAGGCGGTCGAGGAAATCTTCGGCGTCAAGGTGGAAAAGGTCAACACCATCCACATGAAAGGCCATCTGCGCCGTATGGGCCGGAACGAGGGCTACACCTCCGATTGGAAGAAAGCCGTCGTCACCCTGAAGCCCGACTCCAAAACCATCGAATTCTTCGACGGCATGTTCTGATCGAAGACGTCCGGCGGGTAAACCGCCGATACGCCGCTTCCCGTCCCTGGACGGGATAAACGAGCGGGGGTTTCCCCGCAGGCAACGTATGGGATGCCATTCCTTTGGAGGAATGCGGCGGAGCATCCCGCAAAGCCGGGACCGCGGACGATTGCCGTCCGCATCCCCAGAATTAGGAGAGTGAATCGGAATGCCTGTCAAGAATTACAAGCCGACCACCCCGGGGCGCCGCGGCATGTCCGTCATGGACTACAGCGGCCTGTCCAAGGTGGAGCCGGAAAAGAGCCTGCTCGTCCCGATGAACAAGAAGGCCGGGCGGAACAGCTATGGACGCATCACCGTCCGTCATCGCGGCGGCGGCAACCGGCGGAAATACCGCATCATCGACTTCAAGCGGAATAAGCTGGATATGCCTGCCAAGGTGCTGACCCTCGAGTACGATCCCAACCGCAGCGCCCACATTGCCCTCGTCCAGTATGAGGACGGCGAGAAGCGGTATATCATCGCTCCTCAGGGCCTTTCGGTCGGCGACACCATCAGCGCGGGTGCCTCGTCCGATATCAAGCCGGGCAACGCCCTGCCGCTGACCAACATCCCCACCGGTACCTTTGTCCACAACGTGGAGCTGTACCCGGGCAAGGGCGCGCAGCTCGCGCGGTCGGCCGGCGTTATGGCGCAGCTCGTCGGTAAGGAAAACAACATGGCGATGCTCCGCCTCCCCTCCGGGGAAATGCGGAACGTTCCCCTGAACTGCATGGCCACCATCGGCCAGGTCAGCAACATCGAGCATGAGAACGTCAAGCTCGGCAAGGCCGGACGGAAGCGCCACATGGGCTGGCGTCCCGCCGTGCGCGGTTCGGTCATGAACCCCTGCGATCACCCCCACGGCGGTGGTGAAGGCAAGGCCCCCATCGGCCGCTCCGGCCCGGTTACCCCTTGGGGCAAACCCGCTCTGGGCTACAAGACCCGCAAGAGTCACAACCGGTCCGATCAGTTCATCGTGAAACGCCGCAACAGCAAGTAAGCGAAAGGAGATTCGTCATTTATGGGTAGAAGCGTAAAGAAGGGTCCTTTCGTACAGCCTGTGCTGCTCAAAAGGATTCAGGAGATGAATAAGGCCGGCGAAAAGCGCATCCTCAAGACCTGGAGCCGTGCCTCCACGATCTTCCCGGATTTTGTCGGTCATACGATTGCCGTGCACGACGGCCGCAAGCACGTGCCGGTGTATGTCACCGAGGACATGGTGGGTCACAAACTCGGCGAGTTTGCCCCCACCCGCACCTTCCGTGGCCATACCGGCTCGAAGAGCACGAAGTAAGCGGTTGAAAGGAGAGAAACGCAATGGAAGCAAGGGCGCAAGTCACCCATGTTCGCATATCCCCCCGCAAAGTCAAAGTCGTTCTCGACCTCATCCGCAACAAACCGGTTGAGATCGCCACAGCGATTGTAAAGAACACCTCGAAGGCCGCCTGCGAACCGGTGGGCAAACTGCTCGCCGCCGCCGTGGCCAACGCGGAAAACAACTACAATATGGATAAGTCGAACCTCTATGTTGCCGAGTGCTTCGCCTGCCCCGGCCCCATTCTCAAGCGTATCCGTCCGAGAGCTCAGGGTCGCGCATATCGCATCAATAAGAGGACCAGCCACATCACCCTTGTGCTCAAGGAAAAGGAATAAGCGAGGAGGAGGACATTTTATGGGACAGAAAGTCAATCCCCACGGCCTGCGCGTCGGCGTCATCAAGGATTGGGATTCCCGCTGGTTTGTCAAAAAGAACCAGATCGGCGACACCATCGTCGCGGACTATAACCTGCGCAAATACCTGAAGAAAACGCTGTACGCCGCCGGGATCTCTAAAATCGAGATCGAGCGCGATGCCTCCCGTATCCGTGTGAATATCCACTGCGCCAAACCCGGCATCGTCATCGGCAAAGGCGGCACGGAAATCGAGAAGCTGCGTCAGAAATGCGAAGCCATGACGGGCAAGACCACCCTGGTCAACATCGTGGAGGTTCGCAGCCCCGACCTGAATGCGCAGCTGGTTGCGGAAAGCATTGCTCAGCAACTTGAAAAGCGTATTTCCTTCCGCCGCGCCATGAAAATGGCGATCGGCCGCGCCATGAAGCTGGGTGCCAAGGGCATCAAAACCCAGGTTTCCGGCCGTCTGGGCGGTGCGGAAATTGCCCGCACCGAGCAGTATCACGAAGGAACCATCCCGCTGCAGACTCTGCGTGCGGATATCGATTACGGCTTCGCGGAAGCTAAGACCACCTATGGCCGCATCGGCGTGAAAACGTGGATCTACCGCGGCGAAGTGCTCGCCGGCGCCGCCAAGCCTCGCAAGGAAGGAGGCCGCAAGTAATGCTGCTGCCCAAAAGAGTCAAGTATCGCCGCGTACACCGTGGCCGCCTGACCGGAAAGGCCCTGCGCGGCAATCAGGTGACCTACGGCGATTACGGCCTGGTCGCCCTTGAGCCCGCGTGGATCAAGTCCAACCAGATCGAAGCGGCCCGTGTCGCCATGACCCGGTATATCAAGCGTGGCGGCCAGGTCTGGATCAAGATTTTCCCCGACAAGCCCGTGACCGAAAAGCCCGCCGAAACCCGCATGGGATCCGGTAAAGGCTCGCCCGAATACTGGGTGTCGGTGGTCAAGCCCGGCCGTGTGATGTTCGAAATCGCCGGTGTTCCCGAGGAGACCGCCAAAGAAGCCATGCGGCTTGCAGCCAACAAGCTGCCCATCAAATGCAAAATTGTCAGCAAGGCCGATACCGCCGGCCCCTGTGGCGGCGAAGCGGCCCCCTTGTCAGAAACGGATGGTGAGCAGGCATGAAAACGACTGAGCTTGAGAAAATCCGCGAAATGAGCGAGACGGAACTCGACAAGAAACTCCAGGATCTGAAGGAAGAGCTGTTCAATCTCCGGTTCCAGCATGCGATCAACCAGCTCGACAATCCGATGCGCCTGAAAGCCGTGAAGAAGGAGATCGCCGTTGTCAAGACGATCATCCGTGAGAACGAGCTCAAAAGCGGCGCCGAGGCGTAACGGAAGGAGGAGTTATCGTGAGCGATCGGAATCTTAGAAAAACCCGGACCGGACTGGTGGTCAGCGATAAAATGGACAAAACCATCGTCGTGGCCATCGAAGACAATGTCCGTCATCCGCTGTACAAAAAGATCGTCAAGCGCACCGTGCGTCTCAAGGCCCATGACGAGAACAACGAGTGCCGCGTGGGCGACCGCGTGACCGTGATGGAGACCCGTCCCCTGTCCAAGGATAAGCGGTGGCGTCTGGCGGCCATTGTAGAAAAAGCGAAATAAACCTGCCGGTCGAAAGGAGGAACAACTGTGGTACAGCAACAGACTTACCTCAAAGTGGCCGACAACACCGGCGCGAAGGAACTCATGTGCATCCGCGTTCTCGGTGGTTCCGGCAGGAGGTATGCGAATATCGGCGACGTCGTGGTGGCTTCGGTCAAGAAAGCAGCACCCGGCGGCGTTGTAAAAAAAGGCGATGTGGTGAAAGCGGTTGTCGTGCGCTCGGTCAAGGGCATCCGCCGCGAAGACGGCACCTACATCCGGTTTGACGAAAACGCGGCTGTCATCATCCGCGACGACAAGAACCCCAGAGGTACCCGTATCTTTGGGCCGGTGGCGAGAGAGCTCCGTGAAAAGGATTATCTGAAAATCCTGAGCCTCGCCCCCGAAGTGCTGTGATGGGAGGTGCCGGAATGAAGACGAAACTGCATGTGAAAAAGGGCGATACCGTTCTGATACTCAGCGGGGATGACCGCGGTAAAAAGGGCAAGGTCCTCGAAGTCAGCCCCAAGGAAGGCAAAGTCATCGTCGAGGGGAAAAACATGGTGAAAAAACATGTGAAACCCCGTAAGATGGGCGATCCCGGCGGCATCATCTCCGCCGAGGGCGCGATGTACGCCTCCAAAGTCATGGTTATCTGCCCCCACTGCAACAAACCCGCGCGTGTCGGTCACAAGGATTTTGCCGACGGCACCAAATCCCGGATCTGCAAACGCTGCGGCGAAACGCTGTAAGGAGGACGAGAACCAATGGCCAGAATGAAGGAGTACTACAAGAACGACGTCGCTCCTGCGCTGATGAAGAAGTTCAGCTACAAGAGTGTCATGCAGATCCCGAAGCTGGATAAAATCGTGATCAACGTCGGATGCGGCGAGGCCCGGGACAACGCGAAAGTCATCGACGCGATCGTCGGCGATCTGTCCGCGATCACCGGCCAGCGTCCCATCGTCTGCAAAGCCAAGAAATCCGTCGCGAACTTCAAGCTTCGCGAAGGCATGAACATCGGCGTGAAGGTGACGCTGCGGGGCGAGAGGATGTACGAATTCCTCGACCGCCTGTTCAACGTGGCTCTCCCCCGCGTCCGCGACTTCCGGGGCATCAACCCGAATTCTTTTGACGGCCGCGGCAACTACAACATGGGCCTCAAAGAACAGCTGATCTTCCCGGAAATCGATTATGACAAGATCGACAAGGTCCGCGGTATGGACATCTGCTTCGTGACCACGGCCACAAACGACGAAGAAGCGCGCGAGCTGCTCTCCCTGATGGGCGCTCCGTTCGCCCGATAAGGAGGGGTACACAGTGGCAAAAACATCCATGAAAATTAAGCAGCAGCGTCCGGCGAAGTTTTCGTCCCGTGAGTATAACCGCTGCAAGATCTGTGGCCGTCCCCACGCTTATCTGCGCAAGTACGGCATCTGCCGTATCTGCTTCCGGGAGCTTGCCTATCGCGGTGAGATCCCCGGCGTGAGAAAGGCCAGTTGGTAAGCAATAGCTAAAGGAGGTTGACGGAATGCAAATCACCGACACCATTGCCGACATGCTGACGAGGATTCGGAATGCCAACTCGGCCAAGCACGATTCGGTGGATATCCCCGCTTCCAACATGAAGAAGGCTATTGCCCAGATTCTTGTTGACGAGGGATACGTTAAAAGCTTTCAGGTTATCGAAGACGGCAAGCAGGGCATCATCCGTGTTGTCCTGAAGTACCAGGGCCCTTCCAAGTCCCCGGTTCTTCTGGGCCTGCGGCGGGTATCCAAGCCCGGCCTGCGTATTTATTCCAGCAGTGAGGACATGCCGAAGGTCTTAAAGGGCATCGGCACCGCCATTGTTTCCACCTCGAAGGGCGTTATGACCGATAAACGCGCCCGTAAAGAGCATGTGGGCGGCGAAGTCCTGGCGTTTGTCTGGTAAGGGGGGCGGAGAGATATGTCGAGAATTGGACGCAAACCCATTGCCATTCCCGCCGGTGTGGATTTCAAATTCGCCGACGGCGTTGTCACGGTCAAAGGCCCGAAGGGCACTCTGACCCAGAAGGTTCATCCCAACATGACGGTATCGGTTGAAGGCTCCGAGGTCCTCGTGACCCGGCCCAACGACGAAAAGGAGAACCGGTCCCTGCACGGCCTGACCCGTACGCTGCTGAACAACATGGTTGTTGGCGTGACGGAGGGCTTCAAGAAGGAGCTCGATGTCAACGGCGTTGGCTACCGTGTCGCGAAGCAGGGCAAGGATCTGGTCATGACCCTTGGCTACAGCCATCAGGTGACGGTCAGCGAGATCCCCGGCATCACGATCGATGTCCCGGGTCCTAACAAAATCGTCATTTCCGGCCCCGACAAGCAGCTCGTCGGCCAATTTGCCGCCGAAGTCCGCGAGAAGAGGCCGCCGGAGCCTTATAAGGGCAAGGGCATTAAATACGCCGATGAGGTCGTGCGCCGTAAGGAAGGCAAGACCGGCGGCAAGGGCAAGAAGTAAGGAAGGAGTGTAGCCTCATGGTGAGCAAAAAAGACAGCAATAAGGCCCGTCTGCACCGCCATGTCCGCGTGCGCGGCAAGGTGTCCGGAACGGCCGAGTGTCCCCGCCTGTGTGTGTTCCGCTCCCTGAACCACATCTATGCCCAGCTGATCGACGATGCCAAGGGAGTGACGCTGGCGGCCGCGTCGAGTGTCGAAAAGGATTTCGGCCAGGGCGGCAACAAGGAAGCGGCCCGTAAGGTCGGCGCGCTGATCGCGGCGCGTGCGGCGGAGAAGGGCATCACCGATGTCGTCTTCGACCGGGGCGGATATATCTATCACGGCCGCGTTCAGGAGTTGGCCGAAGGCGCCCGCGAGGGCGGCCTCAAGTTCTAAGGAAAGGGAGGAAATACTTTGGCCAGATTTGACGCGAAAGAGAAAGATACCGAATTCAAAGAGCATATTGTCGCCATCAACCGTGTCAGCAAGACCGTGAAGGGCGGCCGGATTTTCAAATTCGCCGCGCTGGTGGTCGTGGGCGACGGCAACGGTACCGTGGGCTTCGGCCTCGGTAAGGCCGGCGAAGTTCCCGACGCGATCCGGAAGGGCATTGAGGACGCGAAAAAGCACCTCGTCAAGATTTCCCTGAAGGGCGGCACCATTCCGCACGAGGTCATCGGTGCCTTCGGCGCCGGCCGTGTGCTGATGAAGCCCGCCGCACCTGGTACCGGTGTTATCGCCGGCGGCGCGGTCCGTGCCGTTGTAGAGGCGGCCGGCATCAAGGATATCCGTACCAAGGCTCTCCGTTCCAACAACCCCTGCAACGTGGTCAGCGCCGCGATGGACGGCCTGCGCCAGCTTCGCACCGCAGAGGAAGCGGCGGCCGTCCGCGGCCGTACCGCCAAGGAAATCTTAGGCTGACCGTCCGGTCGGTCCGATAACGGAAGGGATGGTACCCATGGCTAAAAAAGCGAAAGAGAACGCCCTGCAGATCAAACTGGTCCGCAGCCTGATCGGCCGCAAAAAAGACCAGATTGCCACGGCGAACTCTCTGGGACTGCGCAAAATCGGCGACACCGTGAGCCAGCCCATCAACGACGCGACCAAAGGCAAAGTCGCGAAGATCATCCACCTCATTGAGGTAACCGAAGCGTAAAATAACCGAGCAAGGAGGTGCGAACTTATGAAGCTGCAAGAGCTATCGCCGGCGCCCGGCTCTGTCCATGCGGACAAAAGAATCGGCCGCGGACACGGGTCCGGCCAGGGCAAAACCGCCGGTAAGGGTCACAAGGGCCAGAAGGCCCGTGCGGGCCGCGGCATGCGGGTCGGCTTTGAAGGCGGCCAGATGCCCCTGCAAAGACGGGTGCCCAAAAGAGGCTTTGTGAACATTTTCGCGACGACCTACGCCAATGTGAATGTGTCGGCCCTGAATGTCTTTGAGGACGGCGCCGAGATCGATCTCGACGCGCTCAAGAAGGCGGGGCTGGTCAAGAAGGCGTTTGACGGGGTAAAGGTCCTCGGAGACGGTGAACTGACCAAGAAACTCACAGTGAAGGCGGCGGCCTATTCGAAAGCGGCCAAGGAGAAGATCGAGGCGGCCGGCGGAAAGGCTGAGGTGATCTGACATGTTTCAGACCTTACGGAATGCATGGAAGATTACCGATCTGCGCAAAAAGATTTTCTATACCCTGTTTATTATCCTGATTTTCCGCATCGGTTCCGCCATCGCGGTGCCGTTTGTGGACACGACCGCTCTCGCCGATGCGATCGGACTCGCTACCGAGACGGCCAAAAACAACAACACCACGAACTTCATGGATTTCCTGACGCTGATGTCGGGCGGCGGATTCTCCGATGCGAGTATTTTCGCTCTGTCCATCACCCCGTACATCAACGCGAGCATCATCATCCAGCTCCTTACCGTTGCCTTGCCTCCCCTGGAACGGATGGCAAAGGACGGCGAGGCCGGCCGGAAAAAGCTCGGGCAGATCACCCGCTATGTCACGGTGGCGCTCGGCCTGATGCTCGGTGTGGCGTACTATTTCATGGTGCGCAACAAGTACGGCGCTCTGGTGCCTGAGGCCAAGAGCGGTTTCGGCATGTGGTTTGCCGCCATCGTCATGGTGCTCGTCTTTACCGCGGGTTCCGCTTTGATGATGTGGCTGGGTGAACAGATCAACGAAAAAGGCATCGGCAACGGCATCTCGATTCTGCTTTTCGCCGGTATCCTCTCTCGGATTCCGAGTGGCATTCAAACTCTGTGGGTGTATTTCTACGAAGGCGGGATCAAGGCGCTGAACACGGCCGGCGGCGAAGCCGTCAAGAACATCATCCTCGTGCCGGTTGTTCTGCTGATCTTCCTGGCGATGATCGGGTTCATCGTATTTATGAACGATGCCGAGCGCCGCATTCCCGTGCAGTATGCGAAGCGCGTGGTGGGCCGGAAAATGTATGGCGGACAGAACACCTACATTCCGATCAAGGTCAATATGTCGGGTGTTATGCCCATCATTCTGGCCTCCTCCATCGTGTCCCTGCCCTCGATCATCGCGAGCTTCATGAAGGCCGAGCACACCAACAACTGGTTCTTCAATGCGTTTAAGCAGAGCAGTTGGGTCTACATCATCCTCTACTTCCTGCTGATCATCGGGTTTGCCTTCTTCTATGTCACCATTCAGTATAATCCGGTGGAGATGTCCAATAATCTCCGTAAGAATTCGGGTGCGATTCCGGGCTATCGGCCGGGCAAGCCCACCACGGATTATATTAAGCGGGTGATTCACAAGGTTTGCCTGGTGGGCGCGCTCTTCCTGGGCGTGATCGCGCTGTTCCCGAGTCTTTTCGGTAAGTTCAGCGGCTTCTATGGCCTGACGCTGGGCGGCACCTCCATCATGATCGTGGTGGGCGTGGCCCTGGAAACCACCCAGCAGATCGAAAGCCAGATGATGATGCGTCATTACAAGGGCTTCCTGGAATAAGGCCGCCAGTGCGGCTTGACGGAGGCCGGCCTTTTGAGGCCGCCTCCCGTCCATTCCGCCCGACAGCACCCGGATAGGAGGACACTCTGGATGAATCTGATTCTGCTCGGCGCCCCCGGCGCCGGTAAGGGCACACAGGCTGAAGTGATCAGCGAAACCCTCAACATTCCCACTATCTCCACGGGCAATATGATCCGTGAAGCGCTGAAAAGCGGCACGGAGATGGGGCGGAAAGCCAAGGAATATGTCGATGCCGGCAAGCTCGTTCCCGACGAGGTGGTCATCGGCATCATCAAAGAACGCCTCGCGCAGTCCGACTGCGCGAACGGGTTTATCCTGGACGGCTTTCCCCGCACCATTCCCCAAGCCGAGGCGCTTGACCGCATGGGCATCCTCATCGACCGCGTCATCGATATCGAGGTGGACGACGAGACGATTGCCCGGCGTGTATCGGGCCGCCGTGCCTGCCCGGGCTGCGGCGCCACTTACCACGTCGACTATAAACGGCCGGCTGTGGAGGGCGTCTGCGACCGCTGCGGCGACACCCTTGTTCAGCGCAAGGATGACCATCCCGACACCGTGCGGGAACGCCTGCATGTCTATCATGAGCAAACCGAACCGCTCAAAAGCTATTACGCGGCTTCCGGCAAGCTGACCATCGTGGAAGGGCAGGAAGAAGTGGCCGATACCACCCGCCTGACTCTTGCCGCGCTTGAGGCGTAATCATGATAGCCATCAAGAACAGCCGGGAACTCGCGCTGATGAAAGAAGCGTGTGTGGTCTCGGCCAGGGCGCTCAAGCTGGCCGGCGAGGCCGTCGAACCGGGGGTGACCACCGGGGAGATCGACCGCATTATCCGCAAGTATATCGAGAGCCAGGGGGCTAAGCCTTCCTTTCTCGGATACGGCGGATTCCCCGCCAGTGCCTGTATCTCTGTCAATGAAACGGTTATCCACGGCATACCCGGCAAGCGCGTGATCCATGAAGGCGATATCGTCAGCGTGGATGTGGGCGCGTATTTAAACGGCTACCATGGCGACAATGCGGCCACTTTTGCTGCGGGGAGCATTTCCCCCAAGGCAAAGGCCCTGCTCGACGCGACGAAGGAGAGCCTGTACGAGGGCATCCGGATGGCGGTGGCAGGCGGCCGCATCGGCGACATCGGCGCCGCTGTTCAGCGGTATGTCGAGGTGCGCGGTTACTCGGTGGTACGGCAGTTCGTCGGCCACGGAGTAGGTGCGAACCTGCACGAGGACCCCAGCGTCCCCAATTTTGGTACTCCCGGCCGCGGCCCACGGCTGCTTCCGGGCATGACAATCGCCATTGAACCCATGATCAATGCCGGTACCCATGAGGTGAAAATCCTCGGGGACGGCTGGACGACCGTGACCAGCGACGGTAAGCTGTCCGCTCATTTTGAGCATACCGTTGCGATCACCCGGGACGGCCCCGTCATCCTGACGGTCGCCTGAAGGAGGTCCGGCTGTGGAAGAAAAGCGGCCCTTCCGGCGGGGCGATGCTACGGTGTCGCTGGCCGGTAAGGACAAGGGCCTCCCCCTCGCCGTTCTGTATGTGGAGGACGGCGGTGTGTTCCTGGCAAACGGCCGGGAGCATCCGCTCGCACGGCCCAAACGAAAGAATCCCCGGCATCTGGCGGCTCCGGTCGCCGTGCTGGACGAAGGATCAATGGCAACCAACCGTGAGCTCCGCCGGGCGCTGGCCGCGCTTTACAAACCGGCCAACAGCGAATCCGACGGATGCGACCGTCACAAGTGGGAGGTATGTACATGTCCAAAGCGGACGTAATCGAACTGGAAGGCACCGTCGTGGAAGCACTGCCCAATGCCACGTTTCAGGTGCAGCTCGCGAACGGCCACCAAATCCTGGCGCATATTTCCGGCAAGCTGCGGATGAATTTCATCCGGATTCTGCCGGGCGACAAGGTCACGGTGGAAATGTCCCCCTATGATTTGACCAAGGGGCGAATCACCTGGCGTACCAAATAACCCCATTCACACGGAATTTCCTTTGAGCCGCCGGCTCTTCTTAACGGCCGCGGCATCCAAACCGATTTGTTATGACGGCGCCCTTTGGGCGCGCGAAGGAGTTGGATTGTGCCCTCGCTCCTATGGGCGGGTAAACCGCAGGAGACAAACTCGCGACGCGAGATCGGCTTCCGCATCCGGCACAAGCCCCAAGCCTTAGGAAAGGAATGAGTGATTAGCATGAAAGTCCGGCCTTCTGTGAAAAAAATATGCGAGAAATGCAAGATCATCAAGCGTAAAGGCCGCATTATGGTCATCTGCGAAAATCCGAAGCACAAGCAGCGCCAGGGCTGATGCGGGCGCGTTTATTCGAAAGGAAGGATAGAATCTATGGCACGTATAGCTGGTGTTGACCTGCCCAGAGACAAGCGCGTGGAAATCGGCCTGACCTATATTTTCGGTATCGGCCGCCGCTCGTCCAACGAGATCCTCAAGGCGACCGGTGTGAGTCCCGACACCCGTGTGCGGGACCTGTCGGAAGACGAGGTTTCCAAGCTGCGGGAATATATCGATCACAACTTTACGGTGGAAGGCGACCTGCGCCGCGATATCGCATTTGATATCAAGCGTTTGATCGAAATCGGCAGCTATCGCGGTGTCCGTCACCGCAAGAGCCTGCCGGTGCGGGGTCAGCGATCCAAGACCAACGCCCGTACCCGGAAGGGTCCCCGCAAGACGATCGCCAACAAGAAGAAGTAAGCAGGAGGGATAAGAATGGCTGCTGCCAAGACCACCGCGCGCAAGGGTGCGACCACCCGCCGCCGCAAGGAACGCAAGAACATCGAACGTGGCGCCGCGCATATCCAGTCCACGTTCAACAATACCATTGTCACCATCACGGATACGCAGGGCAACGCCCTGTCCTGGGCCAGCTCCGGCGAGCTCGGTTTCCGCGGTTCCCGGAAATCCACCCCGTTTGCCGCTCAGACGGCGGCTGAAACCGCCGCCCATGCGGCGATGGAACACGGGCTGAAGACCGTGGAAGTGTTCGTCAAGGGCCCGGGCGCCGGCCGTGAGGCCGCCATCCGCGCCCTGCAGACCGCCGGGCTTGAGGTCACCATGATCAAAGACGTGACCCCGGTCCCCCACAACGGATGCCGTCCTCCCAAAAGAAGACGCGTTTAATCGACTACAGGAGGTGCAACCAATATGGCTAGATATACCGGCCCGGTGTGCAGGCTTTGCCGCCGTGAAGGTCAAAAATTGTTTCTGAAGGGCGAGCGCTGCTACACCAAGAAGTGCTCCGTCGACCGCCGCTCCTATGCCCCCGGCCAGCATGGTCAGGCGCGCAACAAGAAGGCGTCTGAGTACGGCCGCCAGCTGCGTACCAAGCAGTATGCCAAGCGGTATTACGGCGTGCTGGAGAGCCAGTTCCACCATTATTTTGAACTGGCCACCAAAATGCCGGGCGTGACCGGTGAAAATCTGCTCCGTCTGCTCGAATCCCGCCTGGACAACGTCGTCTATCGGCTGGGCTTTGCGAGCTCCCGTGCGCAGGCCCGTCAGCTCGTCACCCAGGGTCATTTCACCGTGAATGGCCGTAAGGTCAACATCCCGTCCTATCTGACCCGTCCGGGCCAGGTGGTCGCGGTCAAAGAC
>CABQAA010000009.1 GCA_902461995.1 uncultured Oscillospiraceae bacterium
GCCTCGGCTCCTGGTATAACGAGATGCAGACCCAGCCCCTGATGTTGGACGAGTTCGTTGTCGCCACCGCCGACCAGGAGATCCCGGAACGGAAGTCCAGTGTATTTCAAAAGCTATGGGCTTCGGTCTACAACTTCGTGCTGTCCTTTACAAAGGACTACAACAACGTGGCAAGCGTGCTCGAAGGCGATGTGGAGATCCGGGAGACCCTGAACGTCTGGATCGCCCGCGGCACCGAATGGGCCGAAACGGTCAAGACGCTGGCAGACGAAAATTTCACACCGCAATCCGGTATTCAGATCAATCTGAACATCGTCCCCGCCAGCCAGCTCAATACCGGCAGCTCCAATGCCCTGATGCTGGCCATCACGGCCGGCAACGCCCCGGACATCGCCATGGGCGTCTCGGCGAATTCCCCGGTGGAATTCGCCATCCGGGATGCGGTGACCGACCTGTCCAAATTCGAAAGCTTTGCCGATGTCCAACCGCGCTTTCTCGAAAAGATCTGGATCCCCTTCCAATATCAGGGCGGCGTCTACGCCCTGCCCGAAACCATGAGCTTCACCAGCCTCTTCTACCGGAAGGATCTCTTTGAAGAGTACGGCATGGAGCTTCCCGAAACCTGGGACGATTTGTACTACACCCTTCTTCCCCAACTCTATCAGAACGGCATGCAGTTCTACCAGCCCCAGGATTTCACACCCTTCCTCTATCAGCACGGCGGGTCCTTCTATAACGAGGCGGGTACGAAATCGGCGCTGGATTCCGCCGAGGCCTTTCAGGCGTTCCGGGCCTATACCGAAATGTTCACCAACTACGGCTCGCCGGTCAACGCCAACTTCCTCACCCGGTTCCGCACGGGGGAAATGCCGATCGGCATCGGCAATTTTGCCCTCTATCTCCAGCTCTCCACCGCCGCACCCGAGCTGGTCGGCCGCTGGGGCATGGCGCTGCTCCCCGGTGTTGTCCAGAGCGACGGAACCATCAACCGCTCGAGCGGCAGCCTCGCGGGCGAATGCGACATTCTCCTCGCCCAGAGCGAGAAGCAGGAAGCCGCCTGGGAATTCCTCGAATGGTGGTCGCGGGACGACACCCAGCGGGAATACGCCCGGGAACTCGAATCCCTGATCGGTGTGGAGGCCCGCTGGAATTCCGCCAATCTTAATGTCTTCCAGTCTCTCGACTGGGAGGAAGAAGACCTGACCGTGCTCGGCGAACAGTGGAAATGGGCAACCGAAACGCCGGTGGTCCTGGGCGGGTATTACACCACCCGCTATGTGAATAACGCCTTCAACAGCGTCGTCGTATCCGGTAAAAAGACGGTCCGGGACGCGCTGGAAGACGCCGTCAAGGAAATCAATCGTGAGCTTAAAATGAAGCAGGAGGAATACGGGGTGTTTGTCGATGAACCATAACCTGCGCCGTTTCGTGCGAAAAAACTGGGTCGGCTATTTGATGCTGACGCCCTTTTTCCTCTTCTTTCTGGTGTTCATGGTCCTGCCGGTTCTGGTGGCATTTTTCCTGAGCTTCACCAACTACAACATGTTCCAGGACATGAGCTTCGTGGGGATCAACAACTATAAGCTCCTGTTTCTCGACGACCGCATTTTCATGACGGCGCTCGGAAACACCTTCGTCTTCGCCGTCATCGTCGGCCCGGTCGGCTACTTCTTCAGTTTCTTCGCCGCCTGGGTACTCAACCAGATGAAATTCCGCAACGGCTTTGCCCTGGCGTTTTATGTCCCGTCCATCACCTCGGGTGTCGCGATGAGCGTGGTCTGGTCCTATTTTTTCTCTTCCGACAGCTATGGCCTAATCAACAACGTGCTCATGGAGACCGGAATTATCGACACCCCCATTCTCTGGACACAGGACCCCTCCTATATCATGCCGGTCATTATCGTCATCTCGATCTGGATGAGTATGGGCACCGGATTCTTGGTCTTCCTGGCTGGGCTCCAGAACATCGACAAAGGCTATTACGAAGCCGCCGCCATCGACGGCATCCAGAGCAAATACCAGGAGCTGAAATACATCACCCTGCCCATGATGAAGCCCCAGCTCCTGTTCGGCGCCATCACGGCCATCACCAACTCCTTCGGCGTCTTCGACGTGGCTGTCTCCATTGCGGGCTTTCCCAGCCCCAACTACGCGGGGCACACCATCGTCGCCCATCTGTACGACTACGCGTTTGTCCGTTTCCAGATGGGCTACGCTTCGGCCGTCGCGACCGTTCTGTTCATCATTACTTACGTTCTCGGCCGCGTCATCATGCGGGCGCTCAGCCCGAAGGACGAATAAGGGGGACCACGATGCTGAAACTCCGTATCAAACAGCGGGACGGCTTACATAAGACCATCAAAATCAGCGGGCCCAAGATCGCCGTGTATCTGGTTCTGCTCGTGTTGGTCTGTTTCATCTCCCTGCCTCTGGTCTATCTGATCAGCACGGCGTTCAAGCCGCTCAACGAGCTGTATGTATTCCCGCCCCGCTTTTTTGTCCGGGAACCCACACTCAAGAATTTCGGAGACCTGGTGCTGTCGCTGTCCAGCTCAGCGGTGCCGTTTTCCCGCTATACCTTCAATAGCCTGCTCATCACCTCCCTGACCGTGGCCGGCACCATCTTCGTCAGCACCCTTGGGGCTTACGCCATGGTTAAGCACCATCCGCCCGGCAGCAAACCCCTGTTCAATCTTGTCATCGCAACCATGATGTTTTCTCCGTACGTCACCCAGATTCCCCGTTACCTGGTGGTCAATTACCTGGGTCTGGTGGATTCCTACGCGGCGCTGATTCTGCCGAATCTCGCCGTGGCGTACAACTTCTTTCTGATCAAGCAGTTCGTCGAACAATTCCCGAACGATCTGATCGAGGCCGCCCGCATCGACGGGGCGGGTGAATTCTACACCTACTGGAAAATCGTCATGCCGGCACTGGCCCCCGCCTGGTCCACCCTGATCGTGTTCAGCTTTGTCAGCTCGTGGAACGACTTTTTCTCCCCGCTGATTTACCTGAGCGATCAGGCGAAAAAGACCCTGCCCCTGGCGCTCAACACCATTTCGGGCGGCAGCGCCACCATCGGGCGGGCCGGAGCCGTTTCGGCGGCGACCATGCTCATGACCATACCGACCGTCATCGTCTTTACCCTCATGCAGCGCAAAGTCATGGAGACGATGGTCCATTCCGGCATCAAAGGATAGCGAGGGGGATAAAGCATTGAAACGGGCATTCATCAAGACAGCAGCATGTCTCGGCGCCCTGCTGTGCGGCCTCCTCACCTTCTCGGTGTCGGCCGAAACCCCGACGGACTACACCGTATCGGGCCATGATGTCGTCTCCATTCCCAAAACCTATGTCTATCAGTCCAGCATCAACAGTCTGAACAACACGGCCGAGGGAGTGGGCCGCTATTTCGACCAGCCCGCCGACATGGTTTTCGACCGGGATGAAAACCTATACGTCGCGGATATGAAAAACAACCGCATCGTCAAACTGGATAAAAGCGGAAAGTGCCTGGCCGTTTATACCGAAGCCGGCGGCAAAGCCTTCAAGCTGCCGCAGGGCGTCTGTCCCGATCCGGACGGCGGCCTCTACATATCCGACACCGGCAACAGCCGGATCGTACACGTGAAAGCGGACGGTACCCTGATACAGGAATACGGCCTCCCCGAAAGCCCCATGCTGTCCGAGGTTGTCGTATACAGCCCCACCAAAATCGCCCTGTCCCCCACCGGCGGCCTCTACGTGCTCATGGGGGAAACCATTATGAGCATCAGCCAGGACAACGAGTTCCGCGGGTATATCGGGCAGACCGATATCGGTTTCAGTTTTCTCGACTGGCTGCTGCGCATCGTCGCCTCCGATGAGCAGAAAATCATGATTCAGAAGCGTACCGCCGCCAGCTACATGAGCTTTTCTGTCAATGATAAGGGCCTGATCTACGCCACCAGCCAGGACAATGTGGAAGGGCAGATCAAGGTGCTCAACTCGGTCGGTAACAACATCTATCGCAAGCTGAGCGATATCAACAAAAGCGGCTTCGCCAAATTCCGGGATCAATATTTCGCGGGCAATGTCATCGGCAAGCCCTTCCGGTACGGCGAACTGGTGAACGGCGCGAATCCGCTGTTCAGCGGCATCGCCGTGGATGCGAACGGCATCATCACCGTCGTGGAAAAGCAGAGCGGCAAGCTCTATCAGTACGATCAAAGCGGCAATCTGCTCGCGGTGTTCGGGGGACTCGGAAACAACCAAGGACAGTTTGCTATCCCCTCCGCGCTGGCGGTGGACCGTGCCGGCCGCCTGTATGTTCTCGATTCCAGTAAAGGCAATATCCAGATTTTTGAGCCCACTACCTTTATTCAAAAGGTGCAGCAGGCTACCATCCTTTACAACAACGGCGATTACGAGGGGGCCTCCTCTCTGTGGCAGGAGGTTCTCGCCATCGATAAAACCTATCCTCTGGCGCATGTGGGGCTGGCCAGCACAAGCTTCAAAGAAGGCGACTGGGCCGCCTCCATGGAAGGATACCGGTACGCCAATGACCGGGCCGGATACGCCAAGGCGTTTTCCGAGCACCGCTACGACCTGCTCAAGGATTACTTTTTCTGGGTGATTCTCGCCGCCGCGGCCGTGATTGCCGCCGTCGGCGTCCTCCTCGTCCAGCTCTCCAAACGCTCTAAAAAAGTCCTTCTCGGATTCGAATACCGGCAGACCCCCACCCTCGGACTTGGGCGCAGCCTCCTGATGGGCGTCGGCATGCTCTTCCGTCCGAAGCGGACTCTTGAAAGCATCAAAAACTCCCGTGGACGGCTGAGCATCCTTTCCGGATTCGTGGTGCTTCTGCTCGTTCTCGTCTCCCGGATCTTCTTCATTTACACCGTCAGCTACTCGTTCCAAGATGTGGAGCTCAAGGATGTCAATCTGCTACTGGAAATCGTGAAGCTCCTGATCCCATTCTTCACCTGGGTCGGGGCCAGCTACTTGATCTCCTCCCAATTCAGCGGCGAATCCACTCTTTCGGAAAATTTTGTAGCCGCCTCCTACTGCATGATCCCCTATGTCGTGGTGGAAATCGCGGCCGCGCTGCTTTCCCATCTTCTGTGCGTCAACGAAAAATATATGTTCGCCATTCTGGTCAACGGCGTGTTCCTCTGGCTGCTGTGGCTCTTGATCCGGACCGTCTTTATTCTCAACGACTACCGGATCGGTCAGCTGCTGCTCGTCTGTCTGCTGTCCGCCTGCGCCATGGTCCTCATCTGGTTCATCTCCTTACTCGGATATGCGCTCGTCGGCCGGATCGTCCAATTTGTCCGCGACATCATCCAGGAAGCCACCTTGCTTGCCTGATCGTTATTCTCAGCGTCTTCCCTCGGACGGGAACGCGGAAAGGTTCGGGTTATATGAAACGAAAAACCATGGCATGGCTGTCCGCCGCGGTGCTGCTGATGGGCATTCTCAGCGGCTGTTCCTCCGCTGCAGACCTATCCGGCCTCCTGTCTGAACGGAATACCGGTGTCTCCCTGTTTTCGGGCCAAAGCGGCACCTCCTACACCGCGGCTGCGGCCGGTGAGTACGAGGACATCTGCTCTTCGGGGCGGTACACCCTGCGGTTCCGGCAGGATATTGCGGCGGTTTCGGTCTTTGACAGCCAGACGGGAACCACCGCTTGGAACGGGGCTGTAACCGAGGAGCTCTATCCGGATCTCGCGATGTCCACCAAGGTGTGGGCTGACTATATGCAGTCCCTGGTGGCGATCACCACCGTCAGCAAAAACGATACCAGGGGCAATTTCGTCAAAGAGTATGCGGCCTCTGACGACAATCAAATCGATGTCCTCCGCTTTGACAACGGTTTGGCTGTCACGATCACCTTCCACGATTCGAACATCCGGATTTGCGTGGAAATCGCGATGGACGAACAGGGGCTGCGGCTGCGCATCCCCTCCGACAAAATCGAGGAAAACGGCGATTA
Organism: uncultured Oscillospiraceae bacterium; assembly: GCA_902461995.1. GTDB lineage: Bacteria > Bacillota > Clostridia > Oscillospirales > Acutalibacteraceae > UMGS1623. The sequence goes on from CABQAA010000009.1 coordinate 5,975, forward strand.
CTATTTGTACGCCGTCGAGCTGCTGCCCTTTTTTGGGGCCGCGAACAAGCAGGAAGACGGGTATCTGTTCTATCCGGACGGCAGCGGTGCTCTGAGCTATTTCAATCAAACGGACAGCAAGCATCTGTATGCCACCGCCCTCACCCTCGATATTTACGGCCCGATTCTGCAAACCGACCTGTTCTCCGAAACGGCGAATCCCACGGCGCCTCTGCCCGTCTACGGTGTCAAAAAACAGGAGCGCGCCTTCCTCGCCGCCATCACCGAAGGTGCGGAATACGCCCAGATCGGCGTCAGTCCCAGCGTCAACATGTCGACGATCAAGCTCAACCGGTGCAGCTTCCAGTTCATCTACCGGGAACAGTACCGCATTTATCTGTCCAACATCGTCAAATACGGCGACAACCTGTCTTCCACCCTCTACGGCACCCGCATGACACCCGACCGGCTCGATCTGGACCGGGAAATTCGTTTCTTCTTCCTCGAGGATGACGAGGCCGATTACAGCGGCATGGCGAACGTTTACCGTTCCTATCTGCTTCACAGCAGACAGATGAACACGGCTGCCGCGGCGGCCGAGCCGCCCCTCTCCCTGATGCTGTTCATGGGCACGCAGAGCGACAGCGGCTTAATCAAATCCCTCGTTGAAATGACTTCCTTCGAAGACGCGGAACAAATCCTGTCGGGTTATCTGGACGCCGATATACAAAACCTGCAGATTGTCCTGCGGGGCTGGACGGAACACGGATACGGATACACCCCCGACAAAGCCGCCCCCGCCTCCGCTCTCGGAGGGAAAAAGGGGCTGGCATCCCTGGACCGGTTTGCAGCCGATCATCCCGGCACCTCCATCTCTCTGGAACTGGACCCGGTCTATGCCGTCAAAGATAAGGGGAATTTTTCCATAGGGAAAGACGTGCTGCTGCAGGGCAACGGCAGCCCGGTCAGCGATCTGACGGAATCCTTCTTTTATCTGAGCCCGGCCCGGGTCTGGTCCAACCTCCAGCGGAACCGGAAGAGTCTGGCCTCCTATCCGCATCTGCACACCGCTTACGAGACGCTCGGTTCCCAGCTTTTCCAGGATATGCGGGATAAAGCGTCTGTCAGCCGGGTGGATACCCGGGATATCTGGCAGCAGATTCTCGGCAGCGACAAATCCCCCTCGGTGGAAGGCGGCAATCTGTATGCGCTCGCCCATGCCGCCAGCCTATACGATATTCCAATGACCTCTTCGCAGAACCAGATCACCGACGTGAGCGTCCCCTGGTACTCGATGGTGGTATACGGCTCCATTCCCTTCACCTCCGAGCCCGGCAACCTGTCTTATGACCTGAACCTGACCAAACTGCAGTGGCTGGAGACCGGCTGCCTGCCCACGTTTGAGCTGTCCCAGAACAGCCCCACGCTCCTCCAGAATACCGACTACACCCGGCTGTTCACCTGTGAAAACGAGGATTGGAAAGAACGTGTAACGGCGCTTTACAAGGAATTCCAGACGGGCGTCTGGCCCTACACGACCGACGGATCGGATCCGGTATACATGACCAAGCACACCGTTTTGGAACCCGATTTCGTTAAAATCCTCTATTCGAACGGCACCGCGCTCTATATCAATTACACCGCGTCCTCCAAAACGGCCGACGGGCAAACCGTCGGCGCCGGGGATTATCTCGTAGTGGGAAAGGAGGGGGTTACTCCATGAAACAAAAGCATCTGCGCCTGACCGCCCGGAGGCGGGAAGGCCTGATCGGCCTGTTTTTCCTCGCCCCCTTCCTCATCGGCACCCTGCTGTGCTTCGCCTTTCCCACCATCTCCTCTTTTCTGCTCAGCTTCGGCGCCACCGATACCCAGACGGCGGGTTTCCACATTCAAATGACGGGGTTCGAGAACTATTCCCGCGCCTTTTTCAAAGACACCAATTTCGTGCCCTATCTGCTCGATTCCATTCAGGATATGCTCGTCAAAACCCCGCTCATCCTGGTCTTTTCCCTTCTCATCGCCATCCTGCTCAGCAAAGTCAAACACTTCAAGGGCTTTTTCCGGGTGGTGGCGCTGCTGCCCTTCCTTCTCGGCAACGGGCAGGTCCTCCGCCAGATGATGCGGGAAGGCATCGACACCCAGATCCTCTCCTTGTCTGGCAACAGCCTGATTCCGCAGGATATGCTCGCGTATATCGGGCAGGATTTTCTCGGGGTGGTCGACTCCCTCTTCAGCATCATCGTCACCGTCCTGTGGTCCTGCGGGGTGCAGATCCTGCTGTTCCTCGCCGCCATCCAGAGCATTTCCCCCGCCCTCTATGAATCCGCCCACATCGACGGCGCCAACGAGTATGAGGCCTTCTGGAAAATCACACTGCCGATGGTGCTGCCGGTCCTGCTGCTCAATACGGTCTACACCATCATCAATTCGTTCACCGATTCCACCAATCCCCTGCTCGATTATATCAAAACCTGGGCGATCACCAAGGCGGATCATGGCTTCGCCGCCGCCATGGGCTGGATTTACTTCCTGTTCATCCTGGTGTTCATCGGGCTTGTGGTGCTGGTGATCGAACGCTGCATCAAACGTACCCAAGGAGGGATGGGAAAATGACAAAACCCCTGCTCTCCCCCCTTTCCCGCCGCAAATGGGAGACGGCGGGGCATAAAACCGCCCGGTTCCTGCCCCGTTTGTGCATTTATCTGCTCCTTTTCGGTGTTTCCTTTGTGTTTCTGTATCCTTTTCTGTATATGATTTCCAAGTCCCTGATGACCAACGATGACCTCAACAACTTTATGGTCACCTGGCTGCCGCGTTCCCTCCATTTCCAAAATTATGCCACAGCCGCCAAACTGATGAATTTCACCCGCGGCTTCGGCAACAGCCTGTTTGTCACCCTGCTGGCCACCTTCGGCCAGCTCATCTCCTGCTCCATGGCGGGTTACGGCCTGGCGCGCTTCCGGGTTCCAGGGCGCTCGTTCTGGCTGTTCGTGGTCATTCTCGCCATGATCATTCCGACCCAGACCATCATCGTGCCCCTCTATCTGCTCTATGCCAAGCTGGGGTGGCTCAACACCTTCCTCCCCCTCATCATCCCGGCCTATCTCGGCTACGGGCTGAAAGGGGCGCTGTATATCTTCATCTTCCGCCAGTTCTACAGCGGCTTACCCAAGGAACTCGAAGAGGCTGCCCACATCGACGGCTGCGGTTTCCTGCGGACCTATGCCTACATCGTCTTTCCCGTGGCCCGGTCGGCCTACATGGTGGTGCTGGTCCTCGCCCTGGTCTGGCACTGGAGCAATTATTTTGAACCCGCCATGTTCGTCAGCAAGGCGGATCTCGGGATGCTCTCCGCAGGGCTGAACAACATTTCCAACGCGCTGACCCTGTCGGCGGACACGCTCGAAACCGTGTACGATATCAACGACAACAACGCCCTGAACAACGCGGTCCTGATGGCCGGCACCTTCATGGTGGTCTCGCCCCTGATCGTGATGTTCGGATTCCTGCAGAAAAAGTTTATTCAAGGTATGGAACGTGCCGGACTGACCGGTGAATAAGGCAGATTCTATCCATTCGGCATCATCAGAGGAGGAAACACACCATGGAAACCAAACCTGTCAAAAAGATCCTACTCGACACCGATATCGGTTCCGATATCGACGACGCGGTATGCCTTGCGTATTTACTGCGCCAGAAAGCCTGTGAACTTGTCGGCATTACCACCGTCACCGGGGAGCCGGTCAAGCGGGCCATGCTCGCGAGCTGCCTCTGCCGCGCGGCCGGCAAGGGCGACATCCCGATCTATCCGGGCTGCGGGGATCCCATGCTCGAAAAATCCATCCAGCCCCATGCTCCTCAGGGAGAGATCCTGAATAAGTACGATCACCAGACCGACTTCCCCGAACATCGGCACATCCAGTTCATGATCGATACCATCCGGGCCCATCCCGGTGAAATCACGCTACTCGCCATCGGGCCGCTGACCAATGTCGGCCTGCTGTTTGCCACCGACCCCGAAATACCTTCCCTGCTCAAGGAGCTTGTGATGATGTGCGGCGTGTTCGGACGGAGCCAGAACTGCGGCCCCCGGGAATGGAACGCTTACGGCGACGCCTATGCCACAGCCATCGTCTATAAGGCCCCGGTCAAAATCCACCGTTCCATCGGTCTCGACGTCACCCTGCAGGTCAAGATGCCGGTCGCCGAGGTGCGGGAGCGCTTTCAGAAGGGCCTTCCCCAGGAACTCATCGACATGACGGAAGTGTGGTTCCGGAACCGGGATTACGTCATCTTCCACGATCCCCTCGCTGCCGCCACTTTGTTCGACGACTCCATCTGCAAATTCGAGCGCGGCAACGTGGATGTGGAACTTCAGAGCGACCGGGTGAGGGGTATGACCCACTGGACCCGGGATGCCGAAAACGGACGGCATGAAGTAACCTTCCGCGTCGACCGCGACGCGTTCTTCCGCGAATACTTCGGCCGGTTTGATCAGCCATAAGTCCGGGCCGCCAATATGAATGAAAGAAGAGATTATAAAATGACGGATTACCGCGGCTCCTGGCCTGTGATGCTGACGCCGTTTACGGATAACGGCCAAGTGGATTTCGAATCCCTGGACAGATTGGTGGATTGGTATGAGGAAAGCGGATCGACCGGCCTGTTCGCCGTCTGCCAGTCCAGTGAAATGTTTTATCTCTCCCGCGAGGAACGCATCGATATTGCCAAACGCATCAAACGGCGGGCCCATATCCCGGTTATCGCCGCCGTTCTCGGCTTTGACAAAGAAGAAGACCAGCAGGATGAATGGGACCGTATGGCGGACACTGGGGTAGATGCTCTCGTGCTTCTGTCCAACACCCTGTCCAGCCTGGAAGGCGGTTTCTCAGAATTCCGGGAGAACCTCGACCGGGCGCTGGACCGCCTGCCGGATATCGACCTTGGACTGTATGAATGCCCCGTTCCTTTCAAGCGGGTGCTGGAAGACGAGGAAATGGCTTATGTCGCTTCCACCGGACGCTTCCGTTTTATGAAAGATACCTGCTGCGATATCCGGCGGATCGAGCGGCGGCTGTCCATTTTGAAGGGCACGGAGCTGGGACTCTACAACGCCCATTCCACCAGCCTGCTGGAATCCCTGCAGGCTGGCGCGGCGGGCTTCAGCGGCATTATGGCCAATTTCGCCCCCGATCTGTGTGCATGGCTTTGCCGGAACTGGAAAAGACATCCCGAGACGGCCCTGCTGGTGCAGAATGCCCTCGCAGTTTCCTCCCAAATTGAGAAACAGCTCTATCCGGCCAATGCCAAGGCCTTGCTGATAGAAAAGGGCCTGCTGCGCTCCTATTATTCCCGCTCCTGTCCGTATCAGGACATGAAACCCGTCTATCTGGACGAAGTGCATCAGCTTGACAGCCTTCTCGACCATGTACGTGAATGTATCCAGACCGAGGCTCGCCGGCAGGCAGACGCCTCCTGACAGTGGAAAGGAGCATCCACATGAATCGCCCCATCCGGCAAGCTGCCCTGCTGCTGACCACCCTGCTTATGACCATATCCATGGCCGCCTGCTCCGGCGATCCGGCGCCGGCGGAATCGGGTATCGCGTCCCCGGAACCCGGAAGCGCCGCCTCGACTGAAGAGGGGGGAACCAGTATGAACTCATCCACCGATCCCACTTCCGGTGGCACGACTGCTAGCCCCAGTTCGGACGCCGGTTCCAATCCGACGGTGCCGGCCCCCTCCCTGTCGGCGGAGGATGCCGCCAAGCGGATCAACAACGTCGACGGCTACGGCGTGAACAAGGTAGCCACCGATAAAGGCAACGTCTACACCCCCGCCGTGGGGTGGGGATATGCCCATCATCCGCATATCGCCCATTTCAAAGGTACCTTTTACGCGACCTTTTCCCAGGGCCGTGAAAACGAGGACGACTGCGGACAACGGATCATGCTCTCCACCTCGAAAGACGGTCTCTCCTGGTCCACACCGGAACCTCTGATCGATTCCGTCCAGGGCAAAGAATCCGAACTGGTGCTGGTCAACGCCGGCGTCTATACCGACGGAGAACGCCTGATCGTCTACTACGGCTCCTACGAATACCGGGCGGATACCCTGCGCGGACCCAACCTTCGTCCCCTGGAGGACGCCCACCGCATCGATTACGCCATGCACCTCGTCTCCACAACGGACGGCTCCACCTGGAGCGCTCCGCAGAAGATGACCATCCCCTTCGGCTGCAACTTCGGGCCGCTGCCGCTCCAGTCCGGCCGGCTTCTCATGTGCGGCGGCACCACCTATCCCTACACCGACGATCCAACCGGCCTCACCGGCTTTATCACCGGTAAAATCGACGGTGCCGAAGCCGTCAGCCGGGGAGCCAAGATCATCAACGAAGGGTCCTTTTTCCAGACCGACGACGGCGTCATCTACATGATGCTGCGCACCAACACCAAGTTTCTGTGGTGCTCCCGCAGCGAGGACAACGGCGCCACCTGGTCCAAAGCCTATCAAACAAATTTCACCGATTCCTCCACCAAATTCCAGTTCGGCCGCCTGCCCGACGGACGCTTCTTCTATGTCGGCTCTCCCATTCCAGGCAGCAACCGCAACCCACTGATGCTCTGCCTGTCGGAAGACGGCCAGAACTTTAACCGCCAGTTCATCCTGCGGAACGAGTCCTATAAACAGCAGATTCCCGGTCTGTACAAGGGTGGTGTGTACGGCTATCCCAGCACCGTCATCGCGGACGGATATATGTACGTAATCTATTCCAAACACAAGGAAGCTATTGAAGTGACACGGGTAGCCCTGTCCATGTTAGCGTAAAGGAGGAGGTCAACTATGAACGGTACGCGCCTGCTGCGGATCCTCACCGGCATGACCGCGGGTGTTCTCCTGTTTGCCGCGGGCTGTGGAAACGGCTCTAGCACATCGAGCGTCCCGGAGGAATCTTCCAAAGATCCCAAGCTGGATCACAATTGGGCCACCGTCAAACCCACGCGCACGGCGGAAGAATCCGCAAAGCTCATTAACAACGAAGCCACCGCCGGCAAGCTCTCCATCGCCTCCGATGTGGCCAGCATCTATGTCCCCACCGAAGGCGCCAGTTACGCCCATCATCCCTTTCTGGCCAGCTTCAAGGGCAAGCTCTACGCCATGTTCTCCCTGGGCCGCCAGGACGAGGACGACTGCGGACAGCATGTGATGATCTCCAGCTGTACGGATTTCCAGAACTGGAGCACCCCAAAACCCCTGGTGGACGTCACCAGAGGCGAGCATTCGGAACAGGTCATGGTACCGATGGGATTCTATGTGTGGGAAGACACCCTGGTCGCCTACTACCGGTCGTTTGAATACGACGCCGCTTCCCTGCGGGAAAACGGTACCAAACGTCCCCTGGCCGATACCAAATACTCCATTGAGAACAACAAGCTGTACGCCCTGGTCACCACCGACGGGGAAACCTGGACCAAAGCGGACAGCTATGCGAACGCGGGGGGCGGCAATTATCCTCCCGTCGCCACCAAGAGCGGCCGTCTTATCATGACGGGGGCCATGACGCAGGGGTATTCCGACAACCTCTCCGGTATCGGCCGGTGGTCGATGACCATCGTCCCGAAAGGTTCGGCCTATGAACGGGGGGCGAAGCTCCTCACCGAAAGCAGCTTTTATCAGACCGACGACGGCATTCTTCACCTGATGCTGCGCACCAACACCGACTATTTGTGGTGCGCGGAGAGTTACGACGACGGCATTACCTGGAGTGAGCCGTATCCGACCGCCTTTACGGACTGCTGGTCGAAATTTCAGTTCGGCCGCCTGCCCGACGGACGCTTCTTCTATGTCGGCAACCCCGTCCCCGACAGCAGCCGTAACCCGATGGTGCTGTGCGTTTCAGAGAACGGCACCGACTTCAACAAGTGGTTCCTGCTGCGCACCGAGGCCTATCGCCTGCAGTTCCCTGGCCTCTACAAAGGCGGCGTGTATGCCTATCCGCATGCCATTATCGACGGCGACTACATGTACATCATCTACTCCAAGCACAAGGAAGCCATCGACGTTATGCGCATCGCCCTGAAAGACATCGTGTGAGCATTGGTCCGGTGTCCGGATCATCAATATAAAGAAAAGGAGATCGCAACATGAAAAAGTGGTTCTGTATCCTCTGCGCCGTCCTCCTGGTAGCAGCCTGTGCCACAGGCTGCGGAGAAAAACCGGCAGAAAGCACACCCGATTCCTCGGCCGCATCCGAAGCCGGTTCCGAGTCCACCACGGAGGCAACCACCACCGCCCCCACGACGGAAAACACCACGGAGGCAACCACCACCGCTGCCCCCACAACCGAGACACCCGCCACCACAACCGCGCCTGCTCCCGCGTCGGCCTTCAAATCCGATCTGAAATTCCCTGTTACGCTCGGTTCCTGGATGGAAACCGCCAAAGGTTTCCAGGTCTTTGCGGACGATGCCAAGACTTTCTGGGCGCTGTCCGACACCAAGCTGGATGCTGGCAAGGGCTTTACGTATGAAATGGATGTGACGGTTGACGATTCCTCCCTGAAAAACGCGCAGGTCATGGTGCTGTTTGGAGCCGAAAGCAACGAGCATATCAAGCAGGGCGCATATGACCTTCGTCTGGGCTTCAAGGATGACCTGATGCGTATTTTCTATACCGGCACCGGCATCACGACGAGACGGTACGGCAAGATCGTCAATTTCACCGATGATCAAAAAGCCAAGACCACTTTCCACATCAAGCTGGTCATGACCGCCGACAACAAAGCCACCTATTACGTCAATGGCACGGCTATTGAGGAAAACATCGAGGTCACGGAATACGCCGGCGGCTATCTGGGCATCGCGACCTGGGGCACCAGCGCCACGTTCCAGAACATCAAGCTCAAGGTTGGCTGACGGTTTTAAAACGAGAAAGGAAGATGTGACATGAGCAAAACCAGCAAATGGCTATGCATCGGAATGTCCCTGCTGATCGTCCTGTGCAGCGTTCCCCTGTTCCTGGCTTCCGCGTCCGACGGATTTGAAACCAATCTCGGTACTCAGTGGTATAACAGGGGCACCTGGACCGACGGCGCTACCGGTAAAGTCCTGACGGCTAAAAGCGGCGACTGGGGCCGCACCTTCGCTACCGGTACCGTCCTCCCCAACGAGGATTTCGTCGCCGAGTTAGAGGTGAGCGGTTACTCCGGCGCCGATGCCCAGCTCTATCTGGAATTCGGCATCAAAGACGTCGAAAATCCGCTCACCAATGCAGCCGGCATGTCTCAGGCCCGTATTCAGGAGCTGCAAAAGCCCGAATCCGCCAACAATGTCTGCCTGTACGCTTTCGATCCCGCCACCAATAAATGGGTTCGGAAATCCGCATGGAAAGCGTTCCCGGCCGCTGCCGATAAAAGCGCTTTCACACTCAAGGTGGAGTTGACTGCGGCCACTAAAAACGTCAAGATCTATATCGACAACACCCTGGTGACGGAAGGTACGCTGGACAATTATGACGGCGGCTGCCTCGGCATCACGACCTATAAAGCCGATCTCAATGTCACGGTGAAGAAGTTCACCGTCACCGCCGCGAGCCTCACGCCTTCTTCCCCGGATTCCAGCGCCGCTTCGGAATCGAGTACTCCTTCGGACTCCAGCACTCCATCCGATTCGAGCACCTCGAGCGGAAGCGAAGACGAAACGCCCGTGACGACCGATCTGCTCGAGAAAACCTGGACAGCCGGCTACGGCACCTGGGAGCAGGCGGGTGGCAAACTGAACCTGACGGCACCCGACAAGAACAAAAACTCCGGAATCTTCCTGCCCGGCACCTCCCTGGAAAACAAGGCCGTCACCGCGGAAATGAAGGTTTCCGGCTTCACCGGCCTGACCGCGGATATCACCAATCCCATGGTGAAACTGGTCTTCGGTCTGGGAGATACCGCTCCCACTTCCGATCCGGCCGGGACCGGCATCTTCGATGTCCGGATCCAGGGCGGCAAAGTGGCCGTCTATGAATGGAATGGAAGCAAAATGGCGGCCGCGACCGGCTCCTGGAAGGATGCCACCTATGGAGAGAGCTTCACCCTGAAGGTGGTCCGGGACGGCACCTCCGTCACCGTCTCCATCGACTCCACCGCCATCGGCACCTGGACCATCGGCCGTTACAGCGACACCTACAAGGGCGGCACGCTCGGCATCGCCTCCTGGGGCGCCAAAGAGGGCCTGTCGGTTGAGAAAATGACGGTTACGACGATGTCCTCCGGCAGCACCTCC
>CABQAA010000010.1 GCA_902461995.1 uncultured Oscillospiraceae bacterium
GGTCTACTCCCCTTCCGGATGCGGCAAACGGGTAGAATCGGTTTTCGAGCCCGACTGTGTGCTGAACATATAAATACCCCGGGGGTTCCCACGAATTTTAAAAACGGGCCGACGAGGACGATGCCCTGTCCCGCCGAGGCCGGTACGGATTGCGCATACGAAAAGACACCCGTCGGCATTCAAACCGACGGGTGTCTTTTTATCAGCCCGATGGACTCGGATTCCCAGAAATCCGGTCCGAAAACGCGGCGCTTTTACTCTATGCCCGCCTGTTCCGTCAACCCGGAAAGTTTCAGATAATCGTTGGTCAGGATGGTGTCGATCCCCATCCGGAAATACGCGAGAGCCTCCTCCGGATCGTCCGACCAAAAGAGATTGCAGCGGATGCCGTGGGCATGCGCCCGGTCGATCATATCCTTTGTGAGTGCCGACTTGTAAAACTGGAGCTTCCGGCACTGATACCGGATCGCCCGATCCACGATTTTGTAGGGATCTCCGCCGCCAGCCGCGCAGCAGCGGGGCAGTTCCGGCGCCACCTGCAGTGCCGTGCGCAGCACACTCGGCCGCCCGACGATGTAAGCGTGATCCAGACAGTCATAGGTTTTCAGCAGCCGAACGATACGGCAAAACGCCTCGGGGTTATACAGGGTGACGCCGTCGTCCTCCTCTTCCGCATATTCCGATTTGATGTGGATGTTCAAAATGGTCCGGCAGGCGAACTGCCGCAGCACCTCCTCAAACCGGGGCATCCGCAGCCCCCGGCAGGCTTCGGAAAACCCGGATCCCATGTCCAGCTTCCGGATATCGGCATAGGTCATATCCCGGATAAGCCCCTCGCCGTCTGACACCCGCTCCACCCGGTCGTCGTGGCAGACCACCAGTTCCCCGTCGGCCGTAGAATATACATCCAATTCGATTTCAGGCGCACCGAGGGCTATCGCCGCGCCGAAGGCCGGCAGGGAATTCTCGGGGGCCATGGTGTGCAGCCCGCGGTGCGCGCAGAGGCGGGGATAGGGATACCGGGCATCTCCGGGGATCACCGACGGTCCGGCAGGACGATAAGCCCAGGGGGTCCGCCCCGCCTCCACATAGGCGTCGTGGAGAACCGGCTCCGCCCCATACCCGTTGGAACGGACATACTTCCGCTTGGGATCGATATCGAAAACAAAAGAACCGATCCGGCTTTTCATATTAACCAGCAGCTCGCCGTCCGGCGCCACCAGCATGGAACAGCCGCCAACCGCCCGGTCCTCCCCCATGCTGACGGAGGACCGGGCCAGATAGGCGTTGCAGGTCAAGGCACAGGACCGCCCCAGAATCTCCAGAATATCCTGCCGCTCTCCCCGCTGATGCGAACAACCGATCACGATATCGGGCCGCCGCCTGGCCATAAACATCTGCAGTTCGGGATAATAAAAGTCATAGCAGGTGAGGAAGCCGAAGCGGATCCCCTCCGCCTCCACGATGGTGGGCTCCCGGTAGGTCATGGCATAACGGGTGTCCACCTGCTTTTTCACCGGCTCGGTCGGAAACACATGCTGCTTGAGATAGGTTCCGGCCACCCGGCCCTCCCGGTCAAACAGCAAGGTGGTATTCCGAAGCGGCTCTCCGGCAGAATGCACCGCCATATTGACCGCGATCATGGTGCGGCAGCGCCGGCAGGTCTCCTCCACCTTCAGCCGCAAAGGCGCCGTATACCTTTCCAGATCCGTCTGGTAATCGGCGGGGTTGGGATATACGCTGGGGGCATTGCTGTATTCGGGCAGCACCACCAGATCCACCGAGGCATCCAGAGCGTCCAGCTCCTGATACAGCCAGCCCATGAAGACCGGGGACTCCTCCGGCTTATGGGCATACGGTGGCTGCAGAACGCAGATCTTCATGGTCATTTCGTCCTTCCCGTTTGGGATCCGGCCGGATCCCGTCTATGCACATTAGTATAGTCCGGCGGATGCGCATGGGCAAGGGACAATCGGACACTTTCTGTATGCATTCGGGAAAATTTTTGAAAAATGCATTTTAGGGGTTGCAGAAATGGCGCGGACGGTGTAAAATACTATTGCTCTGCGGAACGCGGGGCATAAACATCCGCCCGTGGCGAAGCTGGATATCGCAGTGGATTCCGATTCCAAAGGCCGGGGGTTCGAATCCCTCCGGGCGGACCAGAAAAAGCGTATTGCAAATTGCAATACGCTTTTTTCAATGAAATTCATGTGTATGATCTCACAAAAAAGAAAAGGGGCGTTATCAATGAGAACTGTGCCGTTGGGAAAAACCGGAATGCATGTCCCCGCTGTTGCAATCGGCTGCATGAGAATAAACGGTATCAGCAAACCAGAGGCGGAAGCCTTTCTTCAGACTTCGCTTGAACTCGGCGCGAATTATTTTGACCATGCGGATATTTACGGCGGCGGAGAATGTGAGGAGATTTTTTCTGATGCGATTCACATGAGCGATTCCGTGCGTGAAAAGATTATCCTACAATCAAAATGCGGCATCTGTCCGGGAGTCTCTTTTGATTTTTCAAAAGAACATATTTTGGAATCGGTTGACGGTAGTTTGAAACGCTTAAAAACCGATTATCTCGATGTTCTTCTTTTACACCGTCCGGATGCATTGGTTGAACCCGAAGAAGTTGCCGAAGCATTTGATATTTTACATAAAACCGGTAAGGTTCGTTATTTCGGTGTCTCAAACCAGAACCCCATGCAAATACAGCTACTTCAGAAATATTTGAATTTGCCAATCCATATCAATCAGCTTCAGCTCAGCATTACCAATGCAACTATGATTTCGCAAGGGCTTCATGTCAATATGCTGGATGACGCCGCGGTAAACCGGGATGGCAGCGTTCTTGATTTTTGTCGGCTGAACGATATTACCATTCAGCCCTGGTCGCCGTTTCAGTACGGTTTTTTTCAGGGAGTATTCCTCAATAATGATAACTATCCGGAATTAAATGCGGAGATAAACCGCATTGCGGAAAAGTACGAGGTGAGCAATACTTGCATTACAATGGCATGGATCCTTCGTCATCCTGCAAAAATGCAGCCGATCACCGGCACAATGAATTTACAGCGTCTTGCCGACTGCATAAAAGCCACTGAAATTTCTCTTACGCGTGAGGAATGGTACAGCCTCTATAAGTCTGCCGGTAATATTCTTCCTTAACCGGATTGCTGCTGACCTGTTACCCTTTCTACGCTGCATCACTTCCCCTATTGCGGTGTAGATCAACAAACGCTCTTGATGGCTGTCTTTCCATACACAGCATCTTTTTCATACTTCATGGGCAAAACGGAGCGCCTTACGCCGCTGTTCCTCCTTTCCGCCAAAAGTCACGCTGGGTTTGCCTGCCCAGCTGCAAGCGCCCACGCAATAGCTCGCTGTTTCCTCCCACTTTTTGCGGGCGTGTCTGCGGTGCAAAGCATCCTTTTTATACCCGGTGGCCAGAAAAGGGAAGATCGTACGCAATGGCGTGCGGTCTTTTCTTTTTTTATCCCCGTCTGCCAGGGAAGCTCCCCCGCGGGTTCAGAATCTCTCAGGGCGGACCAATGAAAACCACCGACAAGCCCTGTATTTATGTAGGTTTGTCGGTGGTTTTCACTTTGTCTGCAACTTGTTGAATTTTTTATTTAGATCTCAATAAAACGCTGAAAATCGTATCTATGCAAGTCAGTTGCAAGTCAAAATGAATGGCTGCCTCTCCCCGTCATCCTGCTCCGGACATGAGACTGGGACAAACGGATTCTCCTGTCCATCGGCGTGTATCACCCGATCAGGCTTCATGGCTTAAATCCACCACGGCATATTGCATCGTAGCCCGATTGCAGATCACAATCCGCGTCTCGTCCAGAATGGCGGCAACCCGGAGATCCATCCATTCCGATTGGAATACATCGGGCAGAACATAGCAGGTCTTACGCCCCTCTGCGTCGATCACAGCGGCATAATTCAGGATGGCTTTCTTCACCGATGTCTCTTTTTGATCCAACTTCGGCGGGTCAGGCGCGGTCTCAAACAGATACACCATCGTGCCGGTTTCGGTATCGTATAGAGGAGAATTCCACAGGATTCTGCCGGCCACCTGTACGGATAAGCCCCTCCAGAATCCGGTTTCAGCATCCACAATACCCCAGCCCGATCCATTCAGCTCGCCATTTGGCCTCTTGACCGCCAGAAAAAGACGATGCCCCAAATCCGATATGATGATGGCCTCAGGGTCCTGTGTAAACAGCCGCGTTTTGACCTTTGTGTCCGCTTGGATAGTCCAAATCGTACCGTCCCGATCACTCTGATAGACCAAATGCCGTCCGGCCCAATACAGCGCGCTGGCATCCTCCACCAACAGCGATTCTTCCCCGGTTTCCAAATCCACCATCCAGATGTCGTTTTCCAGATCCGTCCCGGACGGGAATTCATCCCGCTGCCCTTTCTGTGCCCTGATCCAGCGGCGCATAAAATCCCCGCAGGTGCGGCGGTTGCTTCGGTAGCAGCCCAGGGTGCTTTCTTCATTGACCAGCGGATAACCCAGCCATGCCAGGGCGGGAACGGCGTCCATCAAAAGCGCCGCCTGCTCCTGTGCCAGTTCGTTCAGCTCCTCCGCATCATATCCGTCGGTCCGATACCGGCTGCGTTGTACGATTTCGCCGGTATCCAGATTATAGGAAAACAGGGTGTCGCACCATTCCAGAGAACCGGTCACGGTAAACAACACCGTTCTCGACCGTGACCGGGTGAGATCCGGCCCGTAGTTTCCAACCGTACCGTAAGGATATACGCTGCCCCCCATCCGGATGACCGGGATCGTCACCTCGCTGTCCAAGCCGAACGGCGCCAGATCCAGGCGAATGGAGTCCTCCACTGCCGCCGCGGGTTCCCCCGCAAGAACAGCAGGGATGTCCGGACCCATATACGCAAGCGGGGTCACCCGGCCGTTCGGAAGGATCCAATACCCGTTCCGGTCTTTTTCGAGCGTCTTGGGCTCGACAGCCGGAACCGATTGTCCGAAACCCGTCTGATCAGAAGGAACCGGCGAGCTTCCCGGTCCTGCATGCGGCAATCCCTGCCAAAACAGCAGAACAGCCGCGATCAGAACGATCAGGCATCCCGCCGCCAAAAGAAACGGCCGCAAGCGGCGGGGGCCGGACGCCTCCTTTTCGTTTTTTACCGTTTCCGGCTCTACATGCCAGGCGGCCGTGCCTTCCGCCCCGTCGATCACGGACCGCTTCACCTGCTTTAGATCGACCAGATTATCCTCGATTACCTTTCGGAGGAAATCCCGTTTCTCTTCCCGTCCGCCTTCCGAAACGGCGGCATATCGCTGCAAAACCGCCAGGCCCTGCTCAACCCCGATGGCCGCCTGTTCGGGCGTCAGTCCGAGCGCCTGACCGACGACGGGACACTCGAGGCCGTATCCGCTGTACAGCACCAGGCATTTCGCCGTTTCAGGCGGCAGCGCCTGTATGTCCCGCCAAATGGCCATAATCCGCACTTTGTCGCTGGTGCACGACGCATAACTCCTCTGCGGCTGCGGAGCCGTTTGGCCGACGGACGCAGCCGGGCAGACAGGATGCCGCCGGCGCAGCCGATTTACACGGCTGCACGCCGTCCGACACAGGGATGTCAGGACCGCCGCATCCCAAACATCGCGTTTCCCGTTACAAATCCGCCGGTAAACTTCCGCATACGTCTGCCTGACGATTTCCGGCACGTCCTCCAGCTGCCCGCACCCGCACACGGCCATTCGCGTGACATCCGAAAACGATGTGCAGTATACCTTCTCAAAATATGCAATGGTTTCACTCGACAAACCGCCACCTCCAACTAGAAATATTCGCCTTAAATTATCGATCACCCTCCGCATTTTATTGTACAGGTTGCCAGTTGATTTGTAAAGAGAAACCCGCCTTGTGCAGGCGGCGTTCCCATCCATGATGAAATGAACCGCGTTGATTCAGCTTTTTATATAAAGCCCGGCGGGATAAAGGGTATCGTATAGATAAACCGATACCCTTTATTGCGATTTAGACAGAAGGCCCGGCTTGACTTCGAGATCCTTGGATTTATACTGGTATTATAGGAGGGGATTCGTATGAAAAAAGAAACAGCCGTTTGGCCATCGAATTGGCAGGTGCATTCTGCATGGTCATCTGTTTGTCGGGATGTCTGAAAAATCCCCGGGGAAGTCCCGCCTCATCGGCGGATTCCAATCCGGAACAGCCGCCGCACACCGCGGCACCCACAGCCTCAACCCCCGACACCATCCGCATCGCGGACCGTGCGGTGGATGCCCCGGCTGGATTTCAGCCGATCCGGATCATCTTTGAGAAGCCTCAACGCACGGAGAAACCGGTTCATGTGGATCTGCTGCTGCCCCAAAACTGGACGGCGACAGTTGCCGATGATCCGTCCTCTCCGGGTGTCACAATGATGTATGGCGACGCCGAGGCCGGATCGATTGCGGTCTTTCCGTTTGCCGACACATCGGCGGAATATCCGACCCGCCCGGATGGAGATCTGGAAAACCGATACCGCTGGTATTTTGCCGACGTTCTTGTCGGCAACCATGTCTATGGGGATTTCTACCAGCCGCTGCTCCAGACGGATGTCCGGGAAGTCGGGCGGTGCAGATTCGAGTACGACGGCAAATTCGAATCGAACGGCGAGGGATATTCCCGTGACGGCATCCTGTCGGCCTCCATTCCTCTCGCCCAATATGCACGGGTCGTTTTTGCCGGATCGGATCTGTCTAAAACACAGATTGACACCACCGCCGAAAGCATCGTGCTGTCCGAGACAGCTTGAATGCCCTAGCTGTCCACCCGACGGGAAGTTTGTTCCCGCCGGGTTTTCTTTTGGAAATACCGGCCGCCGCGATTCCAGAAGATTGACCTTGTCAACTTTCCGGCAATCCCCTATAATAAGTCTGTCCGAGTCACCTCCTCGCCGTTCAAAACGGAGGTGCTGAAGATGGCGATATCATCCACGCAGACAACGGGCGGCATTGGATATTGGAATGGTCCCTAAATCCCGAAAACGCCTGCAGCCAGCCGGTGTTTTCGGGATGCCTTATATCTTTTAGACCGGATAGCAAACCTCCGTCACCAATTTTCCCGGATTCTGTGTCTGAGCGGGGCTGACATGATAGACGCGGAGCATCGTCCCGTCGAAGGCATGCCCGTTGTCCCGGATCCATTCGGCCACTGGTGGTAGAGTCAACGGAAAAACACATGTTTCACCGGCATCTGCTGCCCGGAAACGGCGGAAAGGAGCATTCAATGAAACGCATTCTGATCGTTGAAGACGACGACAGTATCCGAAGCGAGCTGACCATTCTCCTGCGTTCGAACGGCTACCAGCCGGTAGCGGATCCGCCCTGCGATCTGGCACTGCTGGATATCAACCTGCCGGGGGAAAACGGTTTCGAGGTTTGCCGGAAGCTCCGGCAGACCTCCCGCGTACCCGTCATCTTTCTGACCGCCAGGGATTCGGCGGAAGACGAGGTTCTGGGCTTTGGGATGGGGGCGGACGACTATATCCGTAAGCCCTATCATTCCTCTGTTCTGCTCGCACGCATTGCCCGGCTACTCGGCCGAAGCGACGCTCCGGCGATGACCGCACGGGGGCTGACCCTGCATCTGGCGGACATGTCGATCGAATATAAGGGCAGGACGGCCGAACTGACCAAAAACGAAACCCGGATTCTGGTCTGCCTGATGAGCAAAGAGCTGTGCACCCGCGAGGAAATCATCGAGGATCTGTGGAGCAACAGCCTGTATATCGATGAGAACACCCTGTATGTCAATATCACCCGCTTGAGAGAAAAGCTGAAAACCTGCGGAGCGGACGGCTTTATCCGCACCGTCCGAGGAGTGGGGTATCGGTTATGACCATTCGTCAGTATTTGGCATCCAAGGGCGTGACCCTTTGCTTTTGGGGCATCGGCGCTGCTGTCGCGGCGATTTATATGGCGGTTTTGGGGGTGCCAGGTATCCAAATCGGCGTCGCTGAGCTTCTGCTGCTGCTTGGGATCCTGACCTGGCTATTCTGCTGTTATGGATTGGAACAAAGCCGGATCCGGAAACTGAAACGTATACGGGACGAGCTTCCGGATAAGCTCCTGCTCGGTGAGGTCCTGCCCGCTCCGGTCGACGCCGTTGAAAAACTGTATTTTGATATCATGAAAACCGTCTCCCGCTCCGCCATCGGGCTGGCGGAGCAATCCCTGCGGGAGAAGGAGGACTACTGCGCCTATGTGGAAAGCTGGATTCATGAAATCAAGACCCCGCTCACGGCCTGCTCCCTCATTCTGGCCAACGACGGCGACGTGCGCAAGCTGAGGCGGGAACTCAAACGGGCCGACAATCTGACCGAAAGCATTTTGTATTACGCCCGGATGAGGACGGCCGAAAACGACACCCAGATCCGGAAAATCCAGGCCGCGTCTTTGATGGATGAAGCGGTCCAAAATCAGATGGAGCTGCTTGTTGCCGCGGGAATCGGCGTCGAGCTGCAGGGGGATTTCACCCTGTACTCGGATGCCAAGGCCGTCGCTTTCATACTCCAGCAGCTCCTTATCAACTGCGCGAAATACTGTCCCGGCTGCCGTGTGCGCCTGTCGGCGGCAAACGGCGTGATCACCGTCGAGGATAACGGCATCGGCATTCCGGACCACGAGCTCCGGCGTGTCACCGAGCGCGGATTCACCGGAACGAACGGCCGGCGGCTCGGCGGCAGCACAGGTATGGGACTTTATATCGTTGGGGAACTCTGCAAAAAGCTTGACATTGCGCTGAGCTTCGAATCGGAACAGGGAGCGTATACCCGTGTTCGTCTGACCTTTGAAAACCTTACAAAGCTGTAAGAAAACCGTTAAGCCGTCGTTAGACAAGATCCCGCTGTTTCGTGGTACCATATACACGAAACAGGAGGTTATGACTATGAATACAATTTTAGAAGTTTCTCATGTTACTAAATATTACGGAAGCGGCAGCGTTGTCACCAAAGCTCTCGACGGCATCTCCTTTTCCGTCGCCCGCAGCGAATTCACCGCCATCATGGGCGCATCGGGTTCGGGCAAAAGCACGCTACTCAACGTCATCTCCACCATCGACAGGGTCTCTGCCGGCGACATTTTCATCGAGGGAAACAACCTCGCCGATATGAAGGAAGAGGCGCTTTCAGCGTTTCGCCGTGATAAGCTCGGCTTTATTTTTCAGGAATACAACCTGCTCGACACCCTGACGGTTGGAGAAAATATCGCCCTCCCCCTGAATCTGAAAAGGGAAAGTGCGGTGAAAACACATGGGGAGCTGATGCGGGTATCCGCCGCCCTTGGGGTGGCCGACCAGCTGGCGAAATTTCCATATGAGCTTTCGGGCGGCCAGCGGCAGCGGGCGGCTTGTGCCAGGGCCATCATCACCAAACCCGCCCTGGTTCTAGCCGATGAACCGACCGGGGCGCTGGACTCCAAAAATTCCCGCAACCTGATGAAAACCTTTGAACTGATGAACCGTACGCTCGGTTCGACCATCCTTATGGTGACGCACGATGCCGTGGTGGGTTCCTATGCGGACCGAGTGCTGTTCCTCAAGGACGGCCGTATCTGGAATGAGATCGACCGGGGCAGCCGAGACAGACAGGCGATGTATGGCGAAATCCTGTCCGTGATGGCCGCGCTGGGGGGTGAGAGCGATGTTCGTTAAGCTCGCCTCCCGCAATGTCCGCCGCCAAATCGGCCATTATCTCATTTATTTCATCACCGTCTCTCTGACGGTCGCGCTGATGTTCGCTATCAACAACGTCATCTTCAGCGAACCGCTTCTCGCCCGGGCGGAGACGATCGGGGAACTCAAATCCGGTCTGATCGGCATCACCGTTTTCGTCTCCCTCATCGTCGCTTTCGTCCTCGGCTATGCGACGTCGTATATGCTCCGGCTGCGCAAACGGGAATTCGGTACCTACTTGACACTTGGCATGACCCGGCAGAACATCGTGTCTATCTTCCTGCTGGAAACGCTCCTGCTCTGTTTTGCCGCCCTCGGAACGGGGATGCTGTTGGGGCTTTTCTTTTATCAGGGCCTCATGGCGGTCATCACCCATTTGATGGAACTCAATATGGTCTTCGCTTCTTATTCTCTTCAGGGTTTCCTTCTCACCATCGGCATGGTGGCCACGGTTTTCTTACTGTCATCCGCCACCTCTGCGCTCTATTTGAAAAAAGTCAGCATCTACGATCTGATCCACGGGGACAAAAAAGTGGAAAAGGCCGTCCGGCATCCGATATTCTGGCTGATCGTCACCTTTCTTTCCCTTGCCGCTGTAATCGGCAGCTGTATCGCCTTTTCCCACCATGTTGAACAAGTCTTGCACAATGGCGGCGATACAGCGGGAGGCCTGCTTCTTCCCTTGCTCATCCTGGCCGTCGCCCTTGTGCTTTTCCATATCGGTCTGGCCCGGAGTGTGGTCCATCTGCTGCTGAAAAACAAGGTCATCTGCAGCCACGGCACCAACACCTTCACCCTGCGTCAGCTCAGCGGGCGGCTGGGCGCCAATTCCGCCATGGCCGGTATCCTGGCATTTCTGATCGCCTTCGCGGTGATCGGCGCCAATGTATCTTTTGTACAGAAGGTAAGTGAGCAAGCCTCGCTCGAAAAACAGTATCCCTTCGATATCCAGGTAACTCTGGATCCGCACGAATCCCCGGCGATCCCTCCGGAGCAAGCAGAATCCATCATCGGCCGCTATGCTCCGATTGAAACGAAAATCCCCTACGCGACCTATTCCTCCGGAACCGGATATCTACACAGCTTCACCAAATGGACAGGAGAAGGATACGAGGGACTGACCGATTCCCTGATCCGGGAAAGCGATCTCAACCGCCTGCTCGCGGTGATGGGACGGGATCCGATCGTTCTTGACGGCAGCTTTAAAATCCTAGCCAATTTTCCGCAGGTTATGGGCTTCAATTTTTCTGACGCCGTGTTGAAACTGGGGAGACAATCCTATTCGTTTGGCGGCATCCTTTCGGATCTGCCGCGGTTCTCGTTCGTGTATTTTTTGGCGGTCGTGCCCGATGAAGCGGTGACGGACCTGCCGGAGGAGACCTCCTGCATCGCCTATGACCTGAACGGCGCCAGATTCGATGCGCAGGCCCTCCGGGCCGAACTGTCCTACACTTACACACCGGAAAACGCCTCATATACCACGGAACGATGTGACTACCAGATCAAGGAATACGGCCGGGCGCGGATGAACGGACAAAATGCGATTTTTGTGATCGGTGCCCTATACATCGCCATCGTATTTGTCTGCATGGCCATGGCGGTGCTAGCACTGAAAACCCTGTCCGGCCTTGCAGAAGACCGGCAGCGCTACGGAATTCTCTTCCGGATTGGCGCCGACACCAAGGAGCAGAGCCGTTCCCTGTTCCGGCAGATCTTCTGCTTCTTCTTTCTGCCTTTTGCCATGCCTCTTCTTTTAAGTATTCCCACCGGACTGATCTGTGCTCAGATCATGCGGATCGGCGGCTTCCCCGCCCAGACGCCTGAGGTATACGGAATTGCCGCTGCGATTGCCGCCGTCCTAGCGGTCATCTACCTGCTGTATTTTACCGCCACCTATCTGGTATCGAAAAAAACCGTTGTGCAAACCCGACCCTGACGGTTAGCGTTCGCCCATCGGTCGTTTCGCATGATACTTACAGTTTTATTTATTATATAATATCCCAATTGTAAATTTCGTTTGTCCTTTCATACAACACGGGAGCACCCTTTTGGGGTGCTCCCGTGTTGTGATATCATCCGAGGCCAAATCTCCTGGAATGTACGAGCATAGGGATCCCGGTCCGTCTCACTCGAAATTCTCCCAATCATTCCGAAACACAAAATACAGCAGCAGCGCCTTGAAGATAATCGCAAA
The DNA here is from genome assembly GCA_902461995.1 of uncultured Oscillospiraceae bacterium. Lineage (GTDB taxonomy): Bacteria > Bacillota > Clostridia > Oscillospirales > Acutalibacteraceae > UMGS1623. The sequence continues at coordinate 11,923 of CABQAA010000010.1, forward strand.
AAAGTTGAGCGACAGCAGCTGCAAGACGGCACCGACAACAGAAAACCCGATATAGGTGTACAGCGCCCACCGGCGCATCTTCAGCACAAAGAAACAGATGACAATTTCGCTGACGGACAGACAAACCAACACCGCAACGGCGATGATGCTGGCCACCGATCTGTCTGTAAACAGCGATACGAGATTGATAACGGCGGTCAGTCCGTCGAGCACCATCACCAGTACCATCAGCACCGTGACGCGTGTGCTCCGAAAGGCCGGCATTCTTGCCGGCACCACCGGTGTATAGTCCACCGCCGTGTTGTCGTGGCCGCAGACTGAGCACTTGTGGTTCGCCCCGACACTGCCGCCGCATTTTTCACATAACATTCAAACCCCTCCTCCAATTATTCACACCGCGCCATGTTTCGCCGCTTCTTTCCTGATTGAGTTCCTGAACCGACGTTCCATCTTTTTTGATACGGAAAATACGATCCCCGGCATGTCTGTTTGTGTAATAAACCCATTCTCCGCCAATATTCAGGTTCATCGCTCCGGACGATACCACACACACGCGCTCTTCGCCGTCCATCTTTTCTTTTATCAGATTGCCAGAGGTGTATTTGTATCCTTGGGATACGAGCAGACCCTGCGATCCGACATCCCGATACTGCTGTATGTCCGAACCGTCGAGATTGGCCGTCGACAGATTGATATTGTCGCCTCAGTAAATCGTCCCGTCGGCTATTTCCAGATTGCTGACCGGCTCACCGATGAGTTTCTTCTTTTGCGTGCCGTCGAGTTTCATCCGGTACAGGTGCCTGTTTTCGGGATCCGTGTAATAAACCCAGCCGTCCGCGATACGGAAATCCACCGCTCCCCGCAGGAACAGCTCCCGATCCGTCCCGTCGGTCCGGATCTTATGCAGGCCGGTGTCTGTTTTATAGTAGATCCAATTTCCCTGGAGGGCCGCGATTCCGCCGTTGTATAGATTGCCCGTCGTATTGCCGTATACGTTCACCGTATTCTCGCCGGAACCGCCCGACTCGGAAAATGAAACCGCCGGAGACGAGCTCGGCGTTTGCAAGGACACAGCGGTGATGCCTGTCTCATGGCCGGACAGACTCGTCCCGGACTCCGCAAGTCCGAGACCCAAATCCTCCGGCACGGCGCAAGAAGACAGAACGGCTATACACGCCGCCAATCCTATCGCCGCTCCCATCCGCCCGAACGGGGTACGGACCCGCCTCTTTTTGACGGACATATTTCTTATATTTTTCACGATTCCGCTCCGAAATACACGCACATTTATATGTATATAATGCAATTCAATATAACACACACAGGGGAACAAGTCAAACCGGAAATGGTTGAGTTTTTCCTCTCCCCGTTCTCGCTGTTTTTTCCCCTATGGTCCGAATCGACCGTAAAAGCCCTTCTCTTTTATGGGCGTATGCGCATGAAAAAGCGATTTGCGGAAAAACGTCGTCTGTCTCTCTAATAACGAAAAGCCGCCGCGGACAGTGAAAAGTCCGCGGCGGGTGATGGGAATGACGTCAAGGAGTGCGGTCGTGTAAGCCGTCTCTCCGCAAAGGATTCGTTACTCCAACAGACCCAAATGCGCCGAATAGAGATTTTGCTCATTGGGCAGGCTATTGCTTGTTAAACGGTTTTTCTCCGTTCTTGATTTTCTCAAGAACATAGAATAGTATTTTATTGCATGCAGCCTCTGTTTTGGCTATATCTGTGCAATAGGCATTCAGAATATACTGGCCCTCTTTTAATGCGGAATCAAACTGTTCTTTGGTTATATCCCCCGTTTGCAATGCTTCATCCAATTCGTCCCGGTCGTCAACACGGACATCGCCTTGCGGTGTAAATATTACATCCAGATACTTATCGATGAACACCGCCACACCATCGGGATCGTATTCCATGTTTTCAATGATATCCGCATACCATATAGAAACGGACTGATCCGGCAAATATTTTGCCGTCAGCACATGGCTCTTACCATCGGGAATGATTTGAAGCCAAGTCATTCCTTTTCCACAGATGGCTACTTTTCCAGCCTTAGGCCGTTCCCAATATTGATACGCGCCTTGGTTGACATGAGCCACACCGCCTAATAATTGTATCAAGCATACCAATCCGTGAAAATCTTCCGTGTCCATACGAATTTGATAATATGGATATCTATCAAATGTCCATATATCGCGGTCCAAACGTTTTCGTTTCAAAATTTTCACCTCACAGATTACAATAATCTTACTGGAATTCTGCCACGCAAAAAGGAGCCGAATGCTTACAGCAATCGACTCCTTTCAACAATTGGAGCTGGTGGACGGACTCGAACCCCCGACCTGCTGATTACAAATCAGCTGCTCTACCAACTGAGCTACACCAGCGAATGGTAATGAGCTGTGCAGCTCAGTTCCTGAGCATACACCAGCGAATATGGACAGACCAACAGGGCGCGATGCCCGTGTGGCTTTTAGCCGACCCTCAGCAACTACTCCTCCCAGCCGGCCTATGCCGGCACCCGAACGGGACAACGTTGTAAATATACCATATGAGACGGCTTTCTGTCAAGGCGGGGACAACCCAGAAAATGAGAAAAGCGACCCGGTAAAACCGGGCCGCTTTGAGGAATCAGATATCCTCAGCCTTCGCCTCTCATGCTGGCAAAGCATTCGCTGCAGTACACGGGACGATCCTCGCGGGGCTTGAAGGGAACTTTCGCTTCCTTCCCGCAGTTCGCGCAGATGGCCGTATGCATCTCACGCTCCGGCTTCGCAGCGTTTTTGCGGGCGTCGCGGCAAGCCTTGCAGCGCTGCGGCTCGTTCACAAAGCCTTTTTCCGCATAGAACTCCTGCTCACCGGCGGTGAACACGAATTCTGCGCCACATTCCTTGCAGATCAGAGTCTTGTCTTCGTACATGGATGTTACCTCGCTTTAGAAATAAATTTGCCCTGCGACGGATTCGGACCGACACCTTTGAAAACCAACGCTCTCATTAAGCTACCCGGGCATATAGAAACGGCAAAGCCGTTATCTACAAATGGAAGTCCCCCTTATAAGGACGGAAGGGGGGATTTGGACAACTTCCGGCGGATACGCTGGAGGGCATTGTCCACGGCTTTAGGCCCAATCGTCATCTTTTGTGCAATCTCTTCATACGAATAGGCGCTGAGATGATAGAACAAGACTCTCTTTTCAAGCGGAGTCAGTATATGTTCAAGCCATTTCTGAAGCCGGAGATCGTCTTCGCGCTGCATCAGCAGAAAAGCCGGATCCAGGCTTCCCTGATCATCCAAGAATCCCGGTTCGTCGCCCTCCTCCGGATTAAAATCCGGAACCGGCGGTTCATCCCCCGCCCGGCGCACGGCCGAGATTATTCGATGTCGGATACAGACGGCCGCATAGGTGCGGAAAGACGTCTTTTTTGATTCGCTGTACGTTTTGACGGCGGATAAAAGGCCGAGGAATCCTTCTTGGGCCAAATCTTCCACGTCGAGGTGCGTGCCCCGATATCGGCGCGCCTGCGCCTGGATCATGGAAGAGCACCTCTCTACGAGCAGGGAAAAGGCTTCCTCATTTCCCGATCCCGCCAGCCCGGCCAGTTGTTCATCACTCAGGATTTCCAACTGGGGCCCCGCGGAATATGTGCCCAAAGCCACCACCTCAACGCCGTACGAAAACGCACGCATATGGATACGGTCTTTAGTGTACTCTATCCACAAACAAAAGTCAAGAAAATTTTAAAAAAAATTATTCAACATGTTAAAAAAGTACAGGTGTGTGAATCCAAATTTTTGTCTTTCTACTAAATTGAAAAAATTTCGACATCAAAATATTGGGAAACAAACGAGAAGGCGGGAGTTCCGACCACCATATATAGCGATGATCCCGCCCCGCCTTCTGATCGTTTCTATTTTTCTGTCAGGTACGCATGAATCGAAGCCGCAGCCCGTTTTCCGGCCCCCATGGCCAGAATCACGGTGGCCGCCCCCGTAACGACGTCGCCGCCCGCATAAACCCCTTCCCGGGTGGTGCGCAGGCTGTCCTCTTCCACCACGAGGCAGCCGCGTCGGTTGGCCTCGAGTCCGGGGGTTGTGGTCCGCAGAAGCGGATTCGGCGTATTGCCGATGGCGGCGATAACCATATCCGCTTTAACCGCATGTTCACTTCCCGGAACCGGAACCGGACGGCGGCGGCCGGAAGCATCGGCCTCTCCAAGCTCCATCGATACGCA
>CABQAA010000011.1 GCA_902461995.1 uncultured Oscillospiraceae bacterium
AATCGTTTCGGTTTCTTCCCTGTCCGTATCGTTCCAGCTTACGCCATAGGGATAGCCGGCCGTATCGGCGACAGAGGCGGCCTCGTCGTTCTGACGTACATAGACAGCCAAAACCATCTCCGGATTTTCTGCTGTGGTGATATCCTTGATCGTGTTTTTCAGAATAAGCAGATAATACAGGCCAAAAGCCAGTATGGTCAGCAGTATGGCGGCCAGCAGGCCGAGCGAAATCCAGAGCACCCGTTTCTTTTTCATGATTCTGTCACCTTCTCTGACAATCCGAGCGATACGGGAATATCCCGCGGAGAATCGGCTGTCCATTCCGCGCCAAGCGCCTGCGGTGTTTCCCTATCGGAAAATCCGAAGCCATAGGTCACCGCCAAAAAGCTCACGCCGGCCGTCTCCGGCTGGCCTGCCGCTCCTCTTCCGACAGCGGATGAAACACGGCGGTATCAAGACCCACGCCCGGTATTTTATAGAGATCACCGTTTTTTTTAAGATAGAATTGACGCGCTCTCCGATAATCCTCTTCGTTGATGACGATCAGAATATCCGTATACCTGGCGAGAGCCTTTTCGACCTCGAAATACGTCAGCCAATTGAACAGCGGCGCGCCTTTGTAGAAATGAAAGCCGTGGGCCGTATACAGCACAAGAGGCTTTTCTCCCTGTATGAGGTTGCCCGCCAGACGTCCCAATAGTCCGCCCACCGGGGTGTGGCAATGAATGACCCGGATCGCATATGTCCGGATTATCTGTATAATCTGCTGCAGCGCTTTTTGATTGTCCCGAAACATAAAGGGAGATCGGGCTCCGGCAATGGGATGAATGTTAATTCCCCATTGCCGGAGCCGCTCTTCTTCCGACAAATAGGCGGGTTCATTCATATTCGCGGCATAATGGATCACATAGCCCATCTGTTTTAAAATTTTAACATTTTCTCTCTCAAACTTTAGCAGAAAATCACTGGTGGTTGTTAGGAGTAAGATGTGTTTCTCCATAAGGGGGCTTCCTTTACATTTTGTAAGGCCTAATGCAATCAGTTTGCCTAAAAACGCATGATTTTATTCGCTTTCGGCACAGATAAAAGGCCTCGATGTCTACTGAGACATCGAGGCCTTTTATCTGTTTTTATCTGTCTGCATACAAATCCGGCTTCCCGCTTTTGTAACGGAAAACCGGTTCGTTTCGATGTTTCGTCTATCTCGTTCCGGAGGCGTACGCATCCGTGTCGATATCGAGGACCTCTCTGGAGGGCTGAATCAGGGCTTCCTCATACCGGCATTTCCACTGAATATCTCGGCTCATCCGGCCGTCTGCGATTCCATCCACCGTTTCTCCGGACAGAATAGGGTTTTCACTTTGAAGAATATAGGAGGCAAGACTGTAAGCGTGATTCACGATCCAATTGGGATCCATGTCATGAAAATGATATTGCAGATCGGGCAGAAACAAGGTGCTCATCCCTACGGTATCCACCAGCATATCGCCGGTACCCTGAATGTTGAAAAACCGGACATTGACGCCAAAGCGAATGAAGCGGTCCTCTTTGGGGATCTTGTGCTTCCGCACATCTTCCGCCAAAAAAAGTTTACCGCAGTTCTGAAAATAAAAAGCCTCACAAGTGGGGTACAGCTCAGCCAAGGCCTCCATAAAATCCATATCCAGCTCCGCTCATTCCCCGGCCGGAAGGCCAGCGGCCAGCATGTCCACCGCCACCACCTGATAGGCACATTCTGCGAGGAGGCGATCCCGGTCTTCCCGGCAGTCCCACATCTGACTTTTCAGGAAAGCGTCGAATCCTGTTCCCAAAAAATCGGTGCAGGCCATCACCATCAGCTGGACCGGCACATCGCCGTCTTTAAACGCGGCGATGTGATCTCGGGCGGCAAAGCCCACCGTTTTTTCATCATGACAAAAGCAGTCCACCCTGCCGCAGTGCCGCTCCATCACACCGGTCATGGTGTTCCGGTCCGGCAGGGCCACCGGCTGGCGGAACAGCAGCTGGATCAGAAAGGGACCGCCGGGGGACTGCTTCTCCTGCTGATTCTGCTGAAACACGTCGTCCATTTCGGCCCTCCTAACAGATCTCAAAACCTATATGGCTCCGCTCATACCATAAAGTTGTTTCCCTTTACGCAATGCCAATCTCACAATACCAGCATGGCATCGCCGAAACTGTAAAAGCGATATTTCTCCTGAACGGCGTACCGATAGGCCTCCATGGTGTGCGTATATCCCGCGAACGCACTCACCAGCATGATGAGAGTGCTTTCCGGCAGATGAAAATTCGTAATCAGCCCGTCGAGAAGCTGAAATTCATACCCCGGATAAATGAAGATGCTTGTCCATCCGTCCGCAGGTTCCACCCGGCCGTTTTGCAGTCCTACACTCTCCAGGGTCCGGCAGCTGGTGGTACCCACCCCGATGACACGGCCGCCCCTCTCCCTCGTCCGGTTGAGGATATCCGCCGTTTCCTGTGAGAGTTCATAATGCTCGGCGTGCATATGGTGTTCTGTAATGTTATCCACCTTTACAGGGCGAAATGTCCCCAATCCCACATGCAGCGTGACAAAGGCGATCTCCACGCCCTTCTCCCGGATTTTTTCGAGCAGCTCGGGGGTGAAATGCAGGCCGGCCGTGGGTGCGGCGGCGGATCCGGGTTCCCTGGCATATACGGTCTGATAGCGTTCCTTATCCCTCAGCTGCGTTTTGATGTAATGCGGCAGCGGCATCTGCCCTACCTGCTCGATCACTTGATAAAAATTGCCTTCGTAATCGAAGCGAACCAAGCGGTTCCCCCCGTCAAGAATCTCGAGAACCTCGGCCTCAAGAAGCCCCTCGCCGAACCGCAGCCGGTCCCCAGGCTTGGCCCTGCGGCCGGGTCCCGCCAGGACCTCCCACTGGTCCTTTCCCATGGGCGTGAGCAGCAGCAGCTCCACCGCGGCACCCGTACCGATTTTTTCACCATATAAACGGGCCGGCAGCACCCGGCTGTCGTTAAGGACAAGGCAGTCGCCCTCCCTCAGATAGTCGAGAACATCGTAAAAATGCCGGTCTTCGAGCGCGCCTGTGCGGCAGTCCAGAACGAGCATACGGGAATGATCGCGCGGCTCGACGGGTTCCTGTGCGATGCGTTCCTCGGGCAGTTCATAGAAAAAGTCCTGTTTTTTCATGCGCTTAGCCTATCTTTCCCGTGATTTTCGCAGAATTTTGGAAATGTCTGCAACACTTGTGATTTCCGATTGACAAGGAGAATGACGAATGCTACAATGAGAACACACACATGCCAAGTGAATATACTGAATAGAGGCGCGTCGGCACAAAAGTATTCCGCAGGAGACACCGGGTCGAGGATTGCGGGAAAAAGGGTGCGACGCCGAAGAGCATCGGTCTCCGGCAGGCGGGTGTTCTGGCCTTACAGTTAAGAGCTGTGAGGTTGTCATCATGCTTTGTGATGGAGCGCTATTCTCCGGCGGCGGGATTCCTCCCCCGCGGGCGTCAATGCATCTATTATAAAGCTATGACAACCGGTTTTCAACCGGTTTTTTTCATATCCGGTGGGATTTTCACAAGGCATGCTGGGCCGCCCCTTCCGGGGACAAAGTATCCGCATTTTGCGGGAAGGAGTTTTTCCCATGAAGAAGTATCGCGTCGGTATCATCGGCTGCACAGGCATGGTGGGGCAGCGGTTCGCCACCCTGCTCGCGGATCACCCGTGGTTTGAGGTCACGGTTCTGGCTGCCAGCCCCCGTTCGGCCGGAAAACCGTACATAGAAGCCCTGGGCGGCCGCTGGGCCATGAAAGCGCCGCTCCCGTCCTCTCTGGAACAGATGATCGTGCAGGACGCCTCTCAGGTAGAGAAAGTTGCCTCCCAGGCGGATTTCGTTTTCTGTGCGGTGGATATGCCGAAAGCCGAGATCCGGGCTCTCGAGGAAGCGTATGCCAAAGCCGAGTGCCCCGTGGTCTCCAACAACAGCGCCAACCGCTCCACGCCCGACGTGCCCATGATCATCCCCGAACTCAATCCGGAGCATGCGGCGGTCATCCCCTTCCAGCGCAAACGCCTCGGCACCAAGCGCGGCTTTATCTCGGTCAAATCGAACTGCTCGCTGCAGAGCTATGTTCCCGCCCTCTTCCCCCTCTCCAAGTTCGGAGTCGAAAAGGCCTTGGTCTGCACCTACCAGGCGATTTCCGGCGCCGGCAAGACCTTCGAACGGTGGCCTGAGATGGTGGACAACGTGATCCCCTACATCGGCGGCGAGGAAGAAAAATCGGAGCAGGAGCCGCTGAAGATCTGGGGCAAGCTCGAAAACGGCGTCATCGTTCCCGCAACGTCTCCCGCCTTTACAGCTCAGTGCCTGCGGGTGCCGGTTTCGGACGGCCATTTCGCCGCCGTCTACTGTTCTTTCGCGAAGAAGCCCTCCAAGGAGGAGATTCTCGAAACCTGGGCTTCTTATAAGGGCCGGGCACAGGAGCTGGACCTGCCTAGCGCGCCCAAACAGTTCCTCCACTATTTTGAAGAGGACAGCATGCCTCAGACCCGCCTGCACCGTGACCTCGAAGGCGGCATGGCCATTTCGCTCGGCCGTCTGCGGGAGGATACGCAGTACGATTACAAATTCGTCGGACTCTCCCACAATACGCTGCGCGGCGCGGCCGGCGGCGCGGTCCTGATGGCCGAGCTGCTGTGCGCCGAAGGATACATGGACTGACACACGTTTTCATAGAAAGTAGGGTTGCAGTATGAGTAAGCAAACCATCTTCACCGGCTCGGGTGTGGCTATCGTCACCCCCATGAATGCCGACGGCAGTGTCAATTACGAGAAGTACCGCGAACTGGTGGAGTGGCAGATCGAAAACGGCACCGATGCGATCATCGCGTGCGGTACCACGGGCGAATCCTCCACCCTTACCGATGAGGAACATATCGGCGTCATACAGGCTGCGATCGAACAGACCGCCGGCCGGGTGCCGGTCATTTCGGGCACAGGCTCCAACGATACAGCCTACTGCATCGAATTGTCCAAGGAAGCGGAAAAGCTCGGTGCCGACGCCCTGCTGCTCGTGACGCCGTATTACAACAAGACCTCCCAGCGAGGCCTGGTGGCCCATTATACGGCCGTGGCCGACGCCGTCAGCCTGCCCATCCTGCTCTATAACGTCCCCTCCCGCACGGGTGTGGACATCAAGCCGGAAACCGTGGCGGCTCTCGCAAAGCATCCGAATATCGTGGCGGTCAAGGAGGCCAACGGCAACATCTCCTCCGCCGCTCAGGTCGCGGCTCTCTGCGATATCGATATCTATTCGGGCAACGACGACCAGATCGTCCCCCTGCTTTCCCTGGGCGGCAAGGGCGTCATTTCGGTTATGGCCAATATCGAACCCCGCCGCACCCACGACATCGTGGCAAAGTGGTTTGCAGGAGACGTGGAGGGCAGCCGGGCCCTGCAGCTCGAACTCCTCGAGCTGGCGAACGCCATGTTCATGGACGTCAACCCCATTCCGGTCAAGGAAGCCATGAACCTGATGGGGATGAACGTGGGCGAATGCCGCCTGCCGCTGTGCGGCATGGACGATGCGGCGAAGGCCAAACTCGCCGCCGTGCTGCGGAAGTATCAGCTCATGAAGTGAGGCCCCGATGTCTGAAAACACGGAGCTGCAACAGAAAGGAAGTCCCCTTATGGTTCGACTGATTCTCAGCGGCTGCAACGGCAAGATGGGGCATGTCATCACCGCCTGCGCCGCCGAACGATGCGACTGCACCATCGTCGCCGGTTTCGATATCAATACCGAAAGCCACGCCGGTTACCCGGTCTATGCCAATCCGGCCAACTGCAGCATGGAAGCCGATGTCATCATCGATTTTTCCCATCCCTCTGCTCTGGCGGGTGTGCTGTCCTATGCGCTGGAACATCGTCTTCCTCTCGTCGTTGCGACCACGGGGCTTAGTGAGGATCAGATCCTGTCGCTCAAGGAAGCGTCGGCCAAAATCCCGGTCTTTTTCAGTGCCAACATGTCCATGGGAGTCAGCCTCATCATGGATCTGGCGAAAAAAGCCGCGTCGATTCTAGGAAACGATTTTGACGTCGAGATCCTGGAAAAACACCATAACCAGAAAGTGGATGCCCCATCCGGTACGGCTTTGATGCTGGCCGACGCCGTATCCGAGGGGTTGGATTACACCCCCCAGTATATCTACGACCGGCACAACATCCATCAAAAGCGGGCCAAGGCCGAGATCGGTTTTTCCTCCATCCGCGGCGGCACCATTGTGGGCGAGCATGAGGTGATTTTCGCCGGGCACGACGAGATCGTCACCATCACCCACACCGCCATGTCCAAGGAGATTTTTGCCGTCGGGGCTCTCAATGCTGCGCTGTATCTGGCAAAACAGCCGGCCGGCTTCTACAATATGAAGAATTTTATCGGACAGTAGACCCGCTCATATCCCGGGGGTCTCTTCGGCAGCAAATGGATGGCTTTATACAAAACGGCTCTGTGGAATCCTCCACAGAGCCGTTTTACTGTACTGTAGCGTATATCGAAATAGCCCCGACCTTCAAATGGACTTCTTATCGTTTGATCCGCCATTCCCGATGGGGGGAAAACAGGCCGAGCTCGTGGTCGTCGATTCCCTGATACTGTTGGAGCAACAGGCGGCCGGCCGCCTCGGCATAGAGAATGCCGTTGTCCCCACAGCACATGGCATACGCGATCTGGCTGTTCTCGGGCAGGCGGCCGATGACGGGCAGGCGGTCCTTGGTCGTGCCGTCCTTGGCTGCGAACACGTACTCGACCGTGATGTTGTGGATAGCCGGGAACATATCCCGAAGAATAAAGCCCAGGGAATCGAAGCGCTTTTCAACCGCCGGCGTCATGTCGAGCAGGCCGGCCAGGCGCCCTTTCTCATCTATATAGGCGCTGTCCAGACCCCCGATGAGTATCCGATTGTCGGCCGTCACGCTCAGATAGAGACGGGGCTCCTCCTCCCGGTGGATGACGCAGGGACCCCTCCATCCGGCGAATTCTCCGACCGGCTCGGTCAGGGCCATATAGGTGGTGCGCACCTCGTCAAGCCCGCCACAGTGATGGCTGACATCGAGTCCCGTGGCCATCACCACATAGCGGGCCGTCACCGTATGACCGGTACTGCATTCCACCAGGATACTGCCCTCTTCGGTCTGTTCAACGGTTTCCGCCCCCGTATTTTCAAATATTCGGGCCCCCTTTTGGGCGGCAACGCCGGCCAGTCCGTGTACCATGCGGTAAGGATCGACCTGAGCCGCCGTGTTTTTCGTGTATACACCCGCTTGGATCGGAAAGGTGAACTGCTCGCTGGCGGAATCGGCATCCAGAAATTCGACCTGCATCCCGTTGTGCAGGCGCAGGGAATATTCGCGGCGAAGGAGGGCACTACCCGTCTCTTCCGCTGTATACCGCAGGGAATCCATCCGACGGAATCCGCAGTCGTTCTCGAAGGAAGTACAGAGTTTTTCCACATTGTCAAGCGATTCGGCGAGCAGATGTGCCGCGGTCATGGCACGTTCCGGCCCGATCTTGTCCGCGAGCTCCGTCAGATTGTCTTCTCCCGACAGGGTCATCATTCCCGACGATACAGCGGTGCCGCCGTATCCGAGCGGAGAATCGCTAATCAGAACGGTATCGATCCCTGCCTCTGCAAACCGCATGGCTGTCATGGCGGCGGTGACGCCGCCTCCCACCACGGCCACCTCGCAGTCGATATCCTCGTCAAGCCAGCGGTATTGGGTGGGCGCGGGAGTCAAAGAGGTCCACGCGGATGCGTGGACGGTATTTTTAATCATAGACGTTCTTCCTCTCTGCTTTTTTTATAGTGTGCGACGCATCTTTCCAAATTATGTACCGAACTTACCGGTCATCCGGGAATTTTCGCCTGTCCGTTGTTGCTAAGAGGAAGAAAATACGGTATACTTTTGAATAACGGCGCCAACTCAACCAAGAAAGGATGACAGGATATGGATACATTTATGGAAGCTCTGTCTGCGTTTTGGGCAAAATTTCTCGCCTTCCTTCCCAGTCTGCTATCGGTTGCCATCATCTTGCTGCTCGCTTTTATTGTGACAAAAGTGGCCGAAGGCCCGATTGCGGCCATGCTCAGGCGAAGCCGGATCGACATCGACGAAGTGGCCGTCAAGTATGTCAACCGCGTCGTCAAAATTTTGATCTGGTTCATCGCCATTATTATGATTATGGATAAACTCGGGATCCCGGTCGGCAGCCTGCTGACCATGCTGGCCGCCATCGGTGCAGCTGTGGCCCTGGCCATCAAAGACAATCTCGCCAACCTGGCTTCGGGTGTCGTACTGCTCTTCACCAAGCCGTTTAAAGCCGGGGATTACATCGAAGTGGACAACGCATCCGGTTCGATCAAAGAAATCGAAATCATGCACACCTATCTGGACACGCCCGGGCACACGCTGGTGGCTATCCCCAACACCAAAATGATGACCGCAACCATCATCAACTATTCCAAATACGATACCAGACGGCAGGATCTGTTGTTTTCTATTGGCTACGAAGACGATCTTCTGGAAGCCAAAACGCTGCTGCAGGAACTCGCCCAGGCGCATCCTCTGGTCTTGAAGGACCCGGCTCCCTGCGTCATGGTCAATGAGCAAGGTTCCTCGGCAGTTGTGCTTCTCCTGCGCGTCTGGTGCCAAAACAGCGATTACTGGGACCTGCGATACGACCTGATTGAAAAAGTCAAGCTCACCTTTGATCAGAAGGGCATCACGATTCCCTACAATCAACTCGAAGTGCATCTGCCGGCACCGAACGGCAAAGAAGACGCATAAGAAAATGCGGACCGCTCTGGAAAGAGCGGTCCGCATCTGCAATTTATGGAATGCGAATTGGAAATGGCGGTTCATACGCCGCTTAGACGGCGTCAGCCCTCCGCCGCTTTCGTTTCAAACGTAAAGGTGTTATCCTTCACGTCAACGCATACGGTGTCACCACTGTGGAATTGGCCTTCCAGCAGCTTTTCAGCCAGAGCGTCTTCGATCTTGGACTGAATTGCCCGCCGGAGCGGCCGGGCACCATAGATCGGATCAAACCCTTCCTTGGCGATTTCACTCACCGCGTCGTCACCAACTTCCAACATCATCCCCATATCGGCAAGCCGCTTGTCGAGAGAGGCGAGCATCCGACGGGCAATTCGGCGGATGTCTTCCTCGGAGAGCTGTTGGAACACGATGATGTCGTCCACCCGGTTGAGGAATTCAGGGCGGAAGGTCTTTTTCAGTTCGCCTAAAACATCTTCGCGGATCTGCTTCTGGTTTTCGGCCGTATCCTTTTGTGTCGCCACACCGAATCCCAGCTTGCGGTGTTCGGTAATCATCCGGGCCCCCACATTGGAGGTCATGATGATGACGGTGTTTTTGAAATCGACCCGCCGTCCCTGGGCGTCGGTCAGGATGCCGTCTTCCAGGATCTGCAGGAGCATGTTGAACACATCGGGATGGGCCTTTTCGATCTCATCGAACAGCACGACCGAATAGGGCTTGCGACGAATTTTTTCGGTCAGCTGTCCCCCCTCGTCGTATCCAACGTACCCGGGCGGTGAGCCAACCAGGCGGGAAACCGTGTGCTTTTCCATATATTCCGACATGTCCAGCCGGATCATGGCGTTTTCATCGCCGAACATAGCCTCAGCCAGCGCTTTGCAGAGCTCGGTTTTTCCGACACCTGTCGGGCCAAGGAAGATGAAGGAACCGATGGGACGGCGGGGATCCTTGAGCCCGACCCGCCCGCGGCGGATGGCCTTGGCCACGGCCGTCACGGCTTCATCCTGCCCGACGATCCGCTCGTGGAGGATATCCTCCATCCGCAGCAGACGCTGCCCTTCGGCCTCAGTGAGCTGCACCACGGGTACGCCGGTCCAGCTCGATACGATCTCCGCGATGTCGGAAGCCGTCACCTCGCCGGTAATGCCGGCGTTTTTCTCCTGCCACTGGCCCCGTTCCGCTTCCAGACGGTCGGCAAGGTCTTTCTCCTCATCCCGCAGACGGGCGGCACGCTCGAAATCTTGCTCGTTGACAGCCGATTTTTTCTCTTCGGACAGCCGTTTGACTTCTTCCTCCAGCTGTTTCAGATCGGGCGGCGCCGTAAAGGCTTTTAGCCTTACTCTGGATGCTGCTTCGTCCACCAAATCGATCGCTTTATCGGGCAGATAGCGGTCGGAAATATAGCGGGTGGAGAGGGTGACGGCGGATTCCAGCGCTTCATCGGTGATTTTCACCTTGTGGTGCGCCTCGTATTTGTCCCGTAGCCCCCGCAGGATGAGGATCGCTTCCTCCGCCGAAGGTTCCCCAACCGTGACCGGCTGGAACCGCCGCTCCAGCGCGGCATCCTTTTCAATATGCTTGCGGTATTCGTCGAGGGTGGTCGCGCCGATCACCTGCAACTCGCCCCGGGCCAAGGACGGCTTTAGAATATTGGCGGCATCCACTGCACCCTCCGCCGCTCCAGCCCCGATGATGGTGTGGATTTCGTCGATGAAGACGATGATGTTTTTGGAGCGGACCACCTCGTCGATGGCGTTTTTGATCCGTTCTTCAAAATCGCCGCGGTATTTGGTCCCGGCCACCATGCCGGTCAGGTCGAGCGTCACCACACGTTTGCCGCGCAGCAGCTCGGGGACCTCGTCCGCCGTGATTTTCTGGGCCAGACCTTCAGCGATAGCGGTCTTGCCGACGCCCGGCTCCCCGATTAAACAGGGATTGTTCTTGGTGCGGCGGGAGAGGATCTGGATGACCCGCTCGATCTCCTTTCCCCGGCCGATGACGGGGTCGAGCTTTCCCTCCTTGGCCATGGCGGTGAGATCCCGCCCGAACTGGTCGAGTGTCGGCGTTTTACCCGGCCCTTTGGCGGCCGAGGAAGCCCCGCCCCGGATGCCCTCCGACGCGGTTTGAGCCGGAGATGCTCCGATCGCCTTGGCGATATCCCGCATCAGTTCATCCGGCCGGGCACCGAGGGCGGCAATCAAACGGACAGCCACGCTGCTCTCATCCCGGAGAACCGCAATCAGAATGTGCTCGGTCCCCACATAGCCGTGCTGGAGCACGGCCGCCTCCGCGACGGCCATTTCCATCGCCTTTTTGGCCCGGGGAGTGAAATCCTCCGGGGTAAGGCGGGTGCGCTGTCCGCTCGATTCGCTTTCCACGATCTTCTGCTGATACTGCACGGCGGTGACACCGCGGCCGCCAAGAACCGACGCGGCGACGCCGGTCCCCTCCTGCAGCAATCCAAGCACAATGTGTTCGGTTCCGATATAGGTATGCCCGAGTGCCTCGGCCGATTCGATGGCCAGGTTCAGGGCGGTATTGGCTTTTTCGGTAAATCCTTTAAATCGATACATATCTTCCCAGCCTTTCTGTATGGAAGTGGATGTATGGTGTTTAGTCGGCCAGCCGTTCCCGGACAAGTGCGGCCCGTACGGCGTCCCGTTCGGCCGGTTCCAGCTCCTCGCCCTTCATCGCCATTACTGTGGCGGGCTGCGCATCTCCTATCAGGCCGCTGATCCGGTCCAGAGACAGGCCTTCGATCACGCCGAGGGACACGCCGACCCGCAGATTGGAAATTAGGGACATGAATTCATCCCCGCGGAGCAAACGGGCGGTGCGCAGAATGCCGAGGGACCGCCAAACCCGGTCCTCAAAGTGCGGATTCCGGCAGAGATCTTCCCGACCGGCGCGCTCTTCCCGGATGATTTGACCGGCGATCCCTTTAAGGTTTTCGATCGCCGCCGATTCCGATATGCCCAGCGTCACCTGGTTGGAGAGTTGATAGATGGAACCTTCCGGCTTGCTGCCCTCGCCATACAGACCCCGGATCGTCAGGCCGAGTTTGGATACCGTGTTGGCGAGCTGCTGGATCGCGCCGCCCTCCTGAAGGGCCGGGAGATGCAGCATCAGGCTCGCCCGCATACCGGTACCAAGATTAGTCGGGCATTGGGTCAGATAACCGAGACGGTCGTCAAAGGCAAAATGCAGGCGGCTGTCCAGAGTCGTGTCCAGCTCATCCGCCGTGCGGTAGGCGCTGTCGAGATCCAGCCCCGGACACATCACCTGAATCCGCAGGTGATCCTCCTCACCGATCATCAGGCTGACGCTTTCGTCCTCGGACAGGCACAGCACACTCCCCTCCTCCTGACGGGAGAATTCCGGGCTGATCAGATGACGTTCGACCAGGGAGAGCGCCGTGATATGGGGCAGCGCATGCATGTCTATGACCCGGAACTCGCCTTCGGGCAAAGCCCCGACAACGGCCTCAGCCGCCTGCCGTTTTTGTTCCGGATTCATACAAGCTGGGAAGGGCATCCGCGCCAGGTTCCGGGCCAGACGCACCCGGGTGCTGATGACGACGTCGCCTTCCTGTCCGCTGGCACGATACCATTTATTCTTCTCCGTCATACTGCGTCTCCTCCTTTTCGAGCGCGCGAATCCGGTCCCGCAGCGCGGCGCATTCTTCGTACCGCTGACTCGCAATGCACTGGGCAAGCTGCTGCCGAAGAGCGTCCAGTTCCTGCTCCTTCTTCATGCGGGCGCCCGCCCCGGACGGTACCTTGCCCGTATGCTTGGCTTTGCCGTGGATGCGCTGTATCGACGGCAGCAGACGGTCATAAAATGTCGTATAGCAGGCCGGACAGCCCGCCTTGCCCGACTGAGCGATTTCGCTGAAGCTTCGGCCGCAGACCTCACAGCGGACGGTATCCGCTTTTTCTCTGGCTGTCGGCTCGGAAAAGAGAGCGCCCCAAAAGTCCCCCAGATCGAATCCGTTCCACATGGAGAGTCCTTGCTGCCCCGCGCAATCGGCGCAAAGATGAATTTCGGTGGTCTCCCCATTGATAGTCTTCTTTAAAAAAGTGGTTGCCGGTTTTTGTCCGCAGTTTTGACACAGCATCGTTGTTCCTCCCTTGGTCTACATATTCAGGGCTGTCAGCATATGTTTCATCATCGTCGCCCGGAGCCGGTCCCGGCATCCCACCGGAACATCCCGGTAGGCCTGGTCGGACAGAGCGGCACTCATCAGGCCGGCATCCGCCGCCTTGATCCACCGCTGTCTCACCAGACTGTCCAAAATCGCGGCCGCCGCTGCCGGTACCAATTCCTCTCCAATGGAATTGACCACATGCATGAGCGGCGGACAGCCCGGCGTGTACCGGACACGGTGAATCCGAATATATCCCCCGCCGCCCCGGCGGCTTTCCACGATATATCCCTGTTCGGGGGTGAAACGAGAGGTCAGGACGTAATTGATCTGGCTTGGTACACATCCCAGCTTTTCCGCGAGTTCATTTCGTTGCAATTCCGCCGAACCGTCTTCCGTCTCTTCCATTCTATGAAGAATATAGGCGGCAATGGCATCGCTTATGCGCATATCCCCCCACCTTTCCGTGTTTATGTTTTTATTTTATCCGATAGGTCAGGAAAAGTCAAAGTCAAATTTGGTCAATTCAGGCGAATATACCCTTATAGATGGATATTCCCTTAAACAGGCATCCCATAGCGGCCCGGGCCGCCCTCTCACGTTCGTTTTCTTGGAAGAGATACCCCGCCGATTTTTATCCTTGTACCTCTGTAACCAAACTTCCGGGATGGCATAGTATGGAATGTACCCATTGAAAGGAGGCGGCAAAGAATGAGTCTGCGGAACATGTTTTGCGGCGGGAATAGCTGCACTTGGATTCTGTTCGTCATCATTATCCTTTTGATCCTCGATGACGACGATTGTGGCTGTGGTGCCAACAATGGCTGTGGCTGCGGCTGCTAAAAGGTTCCCCCTTTTTCAACGAATAGACAAGAAAGGAGAAATCTACTCATGTGCCTGAGAAATTTGTTTGGCGGCGGTGACTGCACCTGGCTGCTTTTCATCATCATCCTCGTTCTGTTGTTCTGCAACGACGATAACGGCTGCGGCCGCGAATCCCAGAACAACGGCTGCGGCTGTGGCTGCGGCTGCTAATATCCCCCGTTCCTTTATCCTCCGGCCGGTACAGCGTTTGCTGAACCGGCCGGTTCCTTGTTCGTATGAATGGTCTCGGCCGGAAATTCCTCGCATATACAACAAGTGTAAAACAGCCTCTCCAGACAGGACGCATGGCGCATCTTTCCAAAAATGATAGCCGACTCTTAATCATTTGTCCAATTGACAGCCCTTCATCGAATGCTATAATAAAATTGTGGGTATCTTCACAAATAAACGCCTGCGTCTTGGAAAGGGGCCGGCAAATGGAAAACAAACAGGATCATTCGACTCCGCTGTCTGCCGCAGAGTGCGGCGAGCGGATGGAGCGGAAACGCTCGGTGCTGTTCGGTCTCCCCCTGTCGTTCACCATCTATCGGCTGGGACTGGAAAACCTTTGCATCTGTCGGGGTTTGCTCAATCCCGCAGAGGACGCTCTACCGCTTGAAAAAGCGGCCGGTGTCACGCTGCGCCGCAGTCCGCTGGAAAAGCTCTTTCATCTGGGCAGTCTTTACATTGCCACGACGGATCCGGCTCACCCGGAATGGCGGATCCGCCACATCCGGCACGCCGATCAGTTCGAATCGGAATTCAAAGCCCGTATGGAGGCGATTTCCTGCCGGTCGGATACCTAGCAGACGACGCAAAGCAGACCCTGAGGAGGAACAGTACGATGCAAGAAACCCGGAAAAGGCGCCTTGGCGACCGGTATGACGGTTGGCGGCTGCGTCACACCCAATCCTTTTTTTCCGTGATGCCTCACATCATGAAACGCCGCTCGGACAGTTCGGTTCTGTTTGACGACTTGGTGGAGATTGAGCAGCTCGAAACATACGTCCGCCGGCTGCGCAAAGAACAGAACATGCCGGGCTTTTCGATGTTTCACCTTTTCATCGCGGCCAGCGTACGGATGATCACGCTGCGGCCTTGGCTCAATCGGTTTGTGATCGGCGGCAAAAGCTACGCCCGCAACCGTCTGACCATCTCCATGACCGTCAAACGCACCCTTTCCAAAGACTCGGAAGATGTGGTGATTAAGCCGGATTTTGACGGAACCGATACCATTTATGACGTATACCGGAAGATAAGCGAAGCCATCTCCCACGAAGTGAAAGATCCCTCCGTGGAAAACGATACCGATATGGTGGCGCGTATTCTCGACACCTGTCCCGCCTGGCTGACCCGGGCCATCATCAATGTTTTCAATGTTCTGGACCATCTGGGCCTCATGCCCAAGGCGATCAACCGCCTGAGTCCTTTTCATACTTCCATGTACATCACCGATGTGGGGTCTCTTGGCATCGGACCGGTTTACCACCATATCTATGATTTTGGCACCACCTCCATTTTTATGGCCATGGGAAAAAAGGAAACGGTACTGGAAAAACACTTCGACGGAACGATTCGGGAAAAGAAAGTGATCCGTCTGCGCTTTGTTGTGGATGAACGTATCTGCGACGGCTATTATTTTTCGGAATCCTTCCGTTCCCTGAAACGGCTCTTGAAGAATCCGGACCTGCTGGAACAGGCGCCGGAATCCATACCGGTGGATACCTGGATCTAAACGGTCC
>CABQAA010000012.1 GCA_902461995.1 uncultured Oscillospiraceae bacterium
CGGTCAGAAAGGTGCCGATGAACAGGCAGATCACCAGGATGACACCGAACCGGACGGGTTTGAACCGGATGGGATCCGGCGGACGCTTGACCCAAATCTTCCGGATGTTGAACGCGATCAGGGGGACGATGGAGAGAACACCCAGCAGAATATAGATAAACAGCGCGGTTTTCATGCTCCATCCCTCCTCACAGCACTTTGGACAGGAACTCTTTGGTCCGGGCGTGCTGCGGATGGCCGAACAGCTCGCTGGGAGTTCCTTTTTCCGTAATGATACCGCCGTCGATGAAGAAGATGGTATCCCCCACCTCTCTGGCGAAGCCCATTTCATGGGTGACAACCACCATGGTGGCGTTGTTCTTGGCCAGCTGTTTCATGACCTCGAGTACCTCGCCCACCATTTCGGGATCCAGCGCGGAAGTCGGTTCGTCAAACAGCAGCACATCCGGATCCATCGCGAGAGCGCGGGCGATCGCCACCCGCTGCTTCTGTCCGCCCGACAGCCGGCTGGGATATTCCATCGCCTTATCCGCCAGGCCGACTTTGTTTAACAGCTCCATAGCCAGCTCATTGGCCTCGGCCTGCGGCGTTTTTTTTAGCTTGGTCGGCGCCAGGGTGATGTTGCGCATCACGGTCATGTGGGGGAACAGATTGAACTGCTGGAACACCATCCCCACCTTCTGCCGCAGCTTGTCGATCTGCCGCAGATTCTGCATCACCGAGATCCCCTCGATGACGATATCCCCTTTCGTGGGCATCTCGAGAAGGTTGATGCAGCGCAGGAAAGTGGACTTTCCGCCTCCGGACGGCCCGATCACACAGACACACTCGCCCTTGTTCACGTGGGCGTCGATGCCCTTGAGGACTTCGAGCTCACCGAAATACTTGTGCAGATTCTGTACATCAATCACTTCTACGCATCCGCCTTTCCAGGGTATTCAGTCCGGTGGAGAGCACGGTCGTCATCAGAAAATAGATATACGCCGCGCAGAGCAGGGGCACGATGTAATTGTAGGTCACGCTGCCCACCGACTGGGCGCCTTTGGTCAGGTCGGCGATGCCGATATAGCCCGCGACCGAGGTTTCTTTGAGCAGGACGATGAATTCGTTGCCGAGGGCCGGCAGCACGTTTTTCACCGCCTGGGGAATGACGATATGGATCATCGTCGCCCCGCCCGACAGGCCGAGCGACCGGCCGGCTTCGGTCTGCCCTTTGTCCACGGCCATGATGCCCGCGCGGATGATCTCCGCGACGTAGGCGCTCGAGTTGATGCCGAACGCGATGGACGCGATGACGACATCGGACACGCCGCTGAAGAAGGGCAGTTTGTTGAGCACACGGAGATAGAGGATGAAATAGATGACCATCAGCTGCACGACGGCCGGGGTTCCGCGTATGACCGATATGTACCCATTGGCAAAGCCGGCCACCATTTTGCGGATCCAGACGATCACCGGGTTGCCGGTGAGATTATCCACGTCCTGCAGCTTCGCGATGGCCAGCAACAGGCCGAGCAGCACGCCGATGACGGCCGCGATCGCGGTCAGTTCCAGGGATTTGCCCAGGCCCCGGAGCAGCTGCTTATACTGATCCTCCTGGATCAGCGTCACATAAATGGCGTTGGAAAACGAATTCGCCAAATTTTCAAACCAGTTTATGACAGCCCCCAAGACCGTCCCTCCTTTATCTCCTGCCCCGCAAGACGGGGAAAAGCCGGCCGTTGGGATACAGCCGGCTTTTCGCAGTCAGGTCTTTATTTGCTCGGGATGTATTTTTCGACGATCTTGTCGAAGGTGCCGTCGGCTTTGATGTCCTTGAGAGCCTGGTTGATCGCGTCGAGAAGTTCCTTGTTGCCCTTCTTGACGGCCAGCGCATACTCTTCTTCTTCAAACAGGCCCTCGAGCAGCTTGACGGCATCGCCATGCTGATCTTTGTACGCCATGGCCGGGTTTTTGTCGATGATGACGGCGTCGATCTGGCCGTTCACCAGCGCCTCGACGGCGAGGGAACCGTTATTGTACTGGGTGACGTTGGCGGCCTCAGTCACTTCTTCGGCCTTGTCTTTCCCCGTGGTACCGGTCTGGACGCCGATCTTCTTGCCCTTGAGGTCGTCCAGGGTGGCGATGGTGCTGTCCGCCTTCAGGATGACGGTCTGGGTGGCGTTGAAATACTTATCCGAAAAATCGCAGGTCTCTTCCCGATCCGGCTTGATGGTGAAGCCGGCCGCGATGACGTCAATCTTGCCGAAGGACTGGGTCAGGGATTCAAACGCCATATCCTCGATCTCGAATTTGAGGCCCAGCTTGTCAGCGACGACCTTCATAATGTCCACGTCGATGCCGGCAAACCCGGTGCCTTCTTTGTATTCAAAGGGCGGGAATTCCGCGTTCGTACCCATGACCAGGGTACCTTCCTTAACGAGGTTCAGCTTGGCCGCGGCCGCGGAACTGGTGTTCGACGCGGGAGTGGACGAACCGGAACCGGTATCTCCGCCGCAGGCGGCCAGGGACAGCGCCATCACGGCCGCCGCCACACCCGCCGCGATGATTCTCATGCTCTTCTTCACATTGACTCCTCCAGCCATACAAAATAGGGTCTCTCACCCTGTATCTTCGTTATTATATCGAATAACAGTGGGAAAATCAAGAGAAATCGGGATTTTTGCAGGAAAGTGATCCGAATCATGCAGATGTCAGGGAAGACGCGGCAGCGTCAGGGTCATCACCTGCCGGGCGAGGACAAGCTGCTCGTCGCTTTTGCCCGGAAATCCGACCACAATCCCCAGCATATAGGGTTCGCGGTAAACCACGAGAGTCGAGGCTTCCGCGCTCCAATATCCGGCATCGCCGAGATTCGGCGCCTCGGTTAGGTCGGTGTAGCCCTGCTTCATCTCATCGAATTCCGCTCTCGTCGCATCCGCGACCATCACGTCGATATAATGCGCCCCGTCCTCCGTGGTGAAACGGATCATGGACGCGTCCACATGATAGACCTCCGGACCCGTGACCGTTTCCCCCACCGCTCCGGACACCTCCTCCTCCGTCAGCAGCGTGGCGATATCCAGGCTCACAAAGGTGGGTTCGGTGATATCCGGCAGGCTGACCGTTTCACTCGACGAAGGCTCGGGTTCGCTTTTGCAGGCTGTGAAAAACAGCAGCGCCGCGAGCAGGGCGGGGAAAAGCCGATAGATCCGTTTCATCCTTCCTTCTCCTTTGTCCGATCGATTCAGGGTTTCCATTGGTGACGCTTCAAATCGACACAGCCGTTGTCACGGAATGCGACTCCTTCCAGCTCGAGCAAGTGCCGCTGTTCCGGCCATCCCGGGACCGTCCGCCCTTGGCTGTTGACCACCCGGTGGCAAGGAATCGCCGAAGCAGCCGGGGCCAGACGCATGGCGCGTCCCACCTGGCGGGCCCACCGCGGAGCATGGAGCATCCAGGCAAGCTGTCCATAAGTGGCGACAAAACCCGACGGAATACGCGCGGCAAGGCGGTATACGGCCTCATAAAAAGCCGTCATCTCCTCATTCATCGCGGTCAATGAGATCTTCGTAGGTTTCAGCCCGGACAACGACACGGGCCTCTCCGTCCTTGGTCATCACGACGGCGGGACGGGGCAGGCGATTGTAATTCGAGGCCATGGAATAGTTGTACGCCCCCGTGGCCAGAACCGCGAGGATATCCCCTGGTTCACAGGCCTGCAGAGGGGCATTTTCCTGCAGCAGATCGCCGCTTTCGCAGCAGCGGCCCGCGATGGTCACCGTCCTGTCCGCCGGAGCGGCCGCGCGGTTGGCAATCAGCGCGGTATAGGGGGCCTGGTACAGGATATAACGGGGATTGTCCGTCATGCCGCCGTCCACGCTCACATAAGTACGCACACCGGGAATTTCCTTGACATGGCCGACGGTATAGAGGGTGACGCCGGCATCCGCGACGACCGAACGCCCCGGTTCGATAACCAGGAACGGACAAGGAAAATCGAGCGCGGCAGCCTTTCGCTCCACCGCCTCCGCCGCCCGGCGCACAACCGCCTCCCGGGACTTGGGTTGGTCGTCCGGCATATACATGGCCCCGAACCCGCCGCCGAGATTCAGCTCCCCGACCGTCACACCGGTGGTCTCGCGGACCTGCCGCATAAAGGACAGCATCAGATCGGCCGCCTGAACGAACGGTTCATCATCGAAAATCTGGGAGCCGATGTGACAGTGAAAGCCCATGAGCGTAATGCCATTCAACTTTACAGCCTCAGCCGCGCCACGCAGAGCTTCGCCGTTTTCCAGCGTGAAGCCGAACTTGGAGTCGATCTGTCCCGTCCGGATAAAGCTGTGGGTGTGGGCCTCCACTCCGGGGGTGATCCGCAGATACACCGCCGCGTTTTTGCCCATCGCCTCCGCTATGACCGACAGCCGCCGCAGTTCGGCGGGGTTGTCCACCACGATCCGGCCCACACCCGCTTCGAGCGCCATGCGCAGCTCGGTATCGGATTTGTTATTTCCGTGGAAATACAAACGGTCGGCCGGGAATCCGGCCTGCAGCGCGGTGTAAAGCTCTCCGCCGGACACGACGTCGGCTCCGCAGCCCTCCTCGTTTACCAGGCGGTACAGCGCCTTGAAGCTGCACGCCTTGCTGGCGTAGGCCACCCGGCCGCCGTTTGCGGCATACCTGTCCATCGCCGTTTTGAATTCCCGCAGAGCTTCACGGATGGCCGGTTCGTCCATCACATAAAGCGGCGTGCCGAATGTCTGCGCCAGGGAGACCGCATCGCAGCCGCCGACGGTCAGATGCCCTTGTGCGTTGACATCCAGGCAATCCGATACAAACATGCGTGTCATCCTTTCTTTGAAACGTTCAGATTTTCTTATCCGCTGTACGGACCACTGCTGTCAGGCGGTCACGTCTTCGAGAATGGTGCGCAGTTCTTCGGCACCTTCTCCTGTCACAGATGAAAAGGGAATCCATTTGACGCCTTCATAATCCGCCCATTCCTGCTCAAAAGCCGCGAGACGGGCCGCCCGTTCGGATTTGTTCAGCTTGTCCGCTTTGGTCAGGGCGATCAGGAAGGGAATCCCCTCCTGCACGTAAAACTCGATCATCGCCCGGTCGTCCGCAGACGGATCGTGCCGGATATCCACCAACTGCACCACCAGCCGCAGATCCCGGTCATCCTCAAAGTACTGCCGGATGACGGCGCTCCATTTTTTCTTTTCCGCGTCGGACACCTTGGCGTAGCCATATCCCGGCAGATCCACCAGCCGGACTGTATCGAGGCGAAAAAAATTGATGGTCGCGGTCTTTCCCGGCGTCGCACTGGTGCGGGCCAGGGATTTCCGGGACAGGAGGCGGTTGATCAAAGACGATTTTCCGACATTGGAACGCCCGGAAAACACGACTTCCGGCAAGGTGGACAAAAACAGCTGGCTGCCGTTCCCCACCGAAGTTTCAAAAACCGCGGATGTCCATTTCATCGGCTGTTCCTCCTGTCCTCTCACTGCGTCACGCAGACGGCTGGTTTCTCTCCGCGGGAAGGCGGAAGGATGGGCGCCTGCACGCCGCCGTCAGCCGACACGCCTGCATCCGGCGGGGAGACGAGCGCCGCGCGCAGCACCGTGTCGAGGTGGTTGGCGGTGATAAACTGGACGTTTTCACGCACAATATCGTCAATTTCCGCCAGATCCGGCTCGTTTTCCGCCGGAATCACCACGGTTTTCATATGATGGGTGTAGGCGGCCATGGTTTTTTCCTTGAGTCCGCCGATGGGGAGCACCCGTCCCCGCAGGGAAATTTCACCCGTCATGGCCACGTCGCGGCGGACCGGAATATTGGTCAGGGCGGAGACCATGGCCGTGGCCATCGTCACACCCGCTGAAGGTCCGTCCTTCGGGACCGCACCCTCCGGCACATGGATGTGAATGTCCTTTGTTTTGTAAAAATCCCGTTCAATGTGCCATTCCGAAGCTCTGGACCGCACATAACTGATCGCCGTGCGGGCCGATTCCTTCATCACATCGCCGAGAGAACCGGTCAGTTCGATCTTGCCGCTGCCGTCCAGGACCGCGACCTCCACCGGCATAGTTTCTCCTCCGACAGCCGTCCAGGCCAAGCCATTGACCACGCCGATTTCATCCTGGCGCTGGAGGACATCCTCCTTGAACCGGCGGGACCCCAGATAGTCTTTCAGGTTCTCCGGCGTGACCGTCACGCTTTTGGCGCCGCCGGACACCAGGGCCTTCGCCGCTTTCCGGCAGATTTTGCCGATGCAGCGTTCGAGCGTGCGCACTCCGGCTTCTCTCGTGTACCCCTCGATGATGAGGCGCAGGGCTTCGTCATTCAGTCGGAGCTGGCGGAGGGTCAGCCCATTTTGCTTCACCTGTTTTTTTAACAGGTGTTCCTTCGCAATGTGGAACTTCTCGTCCGCCGTGTAGCTCGACAGAGGGATGACGTCCATCCGGTCGTAAAGCGGCGCCGGAATGGCGTCCGCGTCGTTGGCGGTGGTGATGAAGAGCACGTCGGACAGATCGAACGGCACCTCCAGATAGTGGTCGGTGAAGGTGCTGTTCTGCTCGGTATCCAGCACCTCGAGCATAGCCGAAGAGGGATCGCCGCGAAAATCGTGGCCCATCTTGTCGATTTCATCGAGCAGGATAAGGGGATTGTTGGTGCCGGCCTGTTTGACGGCGGTCATGATCCGGCCCGGCATGGCGCCGATATAGGTCTTGCGATGGCCGCGGATATCCGCCTCATCCCGCACACCGCCCAATGAGACCCGGACATATTTCCGGCCCATAGCGGACGCGATCGACCGCGCGATCGAGGTTTTGCCCACTCCGGGAGGGCCGACCAGGCAGACCACCTGCCCTTTGGCACCGGAGGTCAGGCGGCGCACCGCCAGAATTTCAAGAATCCGCTCTTTGACCTTCTGAAGGCCATAATGGTCCCGGTTTAAAACCTTTTCCGCAGCGGCCAGATCGAGCACATCCTTGGATTTCGTATTCCAGGGCATGGACAGGCAGGTGTCCAGATAATTGCGCACCACCGTCGCCTCATGGGAACCGGCGGGCATTTTGGCGAGCTTGTCGCATTCCTTCAGGAGTTTATCCCGCACGTCTTCGGTCACGCCCAGGGCGCCAACCTTTTCGCGCAGCTCGTCCGCTTCCTCGAGAGGGTTGTCCCCGTCCCCCAGCTCGGCCGCAATGGCCCGCATCTGTTCCCGCAGATAATATTCCCGCTGATTGCGGTCGATGGATTCATGCACCTGCTCCTGGATATCCTGTTCCAGCTCAAGGATATCCGTCTCGCGCGCGAGCAGCGTCAGCAGCAGCTCCACCCGTTTTTCCACCGATACGGAGCTGAGAATCCGCTGCTTCTCTTCGGCGGGCATGGGGGTATTGGATGCGATATAATCGGCCAGGTACCCCACGTCGGAGGCCGCCGCGACACCCGTCAGCACATCCGAGGGCATTTTGCCCGCCAATTCGGCATACTGCTCGAAGTATGTACGGCATTCCCGCAGCAGGGCCTGCGCACGCAACGCATCCGCAATCGGCCGCTCCAGCATTTCATGAACGCGGACGCGGTAAAACGGGTCCTCTCCGGAAAATTCCCGGATCTTGGCCCGGTAAAGGCCCTCCACCATCACCCGGAGCGTCTCGCCGGGCATTTTCAGAACCTGGCGGACCTTTGCGACCACCCCGACGCCATAGAGACCGTCCTGTCCCGGATCGTCGTCGGCAATATCGGTCTGCGTGACGAGAAAAATCATCTGATCCCCCGCCATCGCTTCATTGAGGGCCAGAATCGATTTTTTTCGTCCCACATCAAAATGGAGCAGCATATCCGGAAACACGACCAGCCCCCGCAGGGCAAGCAGAGGCAGTTCGGTAACACGAGCTACTCGTTTCTTAATTCCCATCGTTAGGATCCTTTCTTTCCTGCAGATGCGCCCGCGGCACATTTGGGCACAGCGCGCGGCGTTCAGCCTCGAAAGGCATGTTGTCCGACGTTTGAAAGAGTCCTCTTTCAAACGAAGCACCTGCTTGTATCATGGAAAGCAAAAGATCAGACGCCGGGCG
Organism: uncultured Oscillospiraceae bacterium; assembly: GCA_902461995.1. Lineage (GTDB taxonomy): Bacteria > Bacillota > Clostridia > Oscillospirales > Acutalibacteraceae > UMGS1623. Next base: position 8,070 of record CABQAA010000012.1, read on the forward strand.
CAGATGCGTCCGGCAGCTGACCTTTCGCTACCGTGTGTTAAACCGGCACTCAGGCGGTCACTTTCCGCCGCGGTGTACGCTTAACCGGGGTTTTGAGCCGGTTCGGCTTTTTATCCGGATTTTTCACAATTTCAGGTTTTGCTTTTTTGAGCACACAGTCGCGGGTCACGACCACCTTTTCAATCGTATGGTCGGACGGGACCTCAAACATCAGATCGGTCAGCAAATCCTCCATAACGGAGCGGAGCCCGCGGGCACCCGTATTGCGTTTGAGGGTTTCCTCCGCGACGGCTTCCAGCGCATCGGGGGTCAGTTCCAGCTTGACATCATCCAGACTGAAAAGCTGCGTGTACTGCTTGAGAACCGCGTTTTTCGGTTCACTCAGAATTTTGACCAGCGCGTCCACGTCGAGCGGCTGCAGGGTCGTGATGACCGGCATACGGCCCACCAGTTCCGGAATCAGGCCGTACTTGATCAGATCCTGCGGCACCAGCTGTTCATACAGCTGTCCCTGCTCGAGATCCTTTTTGGACTTGACCTCGTTGCCGAAGCCCATGGCGCCCGAAGCCACCCGTTTTTCCACGATCTTCTCAATGCCGTCAAAGGCGCCGCCCAGGCTGAACAGGATGTTGGCGGTGTCGATCTGGATGAACTCCTGCTGGGGATGCTTCCGCCCGCCGTTCGGAGGGACATTGGATACCGTCCCCTCCAGGATTTTGAGCAGCGCCTGCTGCACGCCTTCGCCGCTGACGTCCCGGGTGATGGAGGGGTTTTCGCTGCGGCGGGCGATTTTATCGATTTCATCGACATAAATGATGCCGCGCTCCGCTTTCTCGATATTGCCGTCCGCCGCCTGGATCAGCCGGAGCAGAATGTTCTCGACATCCTCGCCCACATAGCCGGCCTCGGTCAGGGTCGTGGCGTCCGCAATGGCGAACGGCACATTCAGCAGCCGCGCGAGGGTCTGCGCGAGCGCTGTCTTGCCGACGCCCGTGGGACCGAGCAGCAGCACGTTGCTCTTTCCCAGCTCCACGTCGGACGAGGTGCCGAAATAGATCCGTTTATAATGGTTGTAAACCGCGACGGCCAGCGCCACCTTGGCGTGTTCCTGGCCGATCACGTATTCATCGAGACCCTGCTTGATTTCCTTGGGCGTGGGCAGTCTGGCGGGGACATCGTCGTCCGCGCGGCGGCGGGAAAAATTGCCGCCCTCTTCCAGAATGGACTCGCACAATTCAACGCATTCGTTGCAGATATACACACCGGGTCCGGCGATCAGCCGCTGGACTTCATCCTGCATTTTTCCGCAAAAGGAACAGCTGAAGGTCCGCCCCTCTTCGTTTTTCGGCATTTCCACGCCCCCTGTCGCCGCATTTGGCAGATTTTAACGATGGTTGACAATCTTGTCGGCCAGGCCGTATTTGACCGCATCCTCCGCGGTCATCCAATTGTCGCGGTCGGTATCCCGCTCGATGACCTCGATCGGCTGGCCCGTCATCTCCGCCAGCAGGCGGTTCATCCGGTTGCGGATAAAGAGGATGTGGTCGGCCTGAATCTTGATATCGCTGGCCTGCCCTTTGGTGCCGCCGAGAGGCTGGTGAATCATGATTTCGCTGTTCGGCAGCACCAGGCGTTTGCCCTTGGCACCGGCCGCGAACAGGAAGGAACCCATGCTCGCCGCCATGCCGATGCAGATGGTCGAGACGTCACACTTGATGAAATTCATCGTGTCGTAGATCGCCATACCAGCGGAAATCGAGCCGCCGGGGCTGTTGATATACAAATGGATATCCTTATCCGGGTCCTGGCCTTCCAGATAAATGAGCTGCGCGACGACCAGGGAGGCGGTCGCGTCGTTCACTTCGTCCGAAAGCATGATAATGCGGTCGTTGAGCAGGCGGGAAAAGATATCGTAGCTGCGTTCGCCGCGGTTGGTTTGTTCAATGACATAAGGGACTAGACTGCTCATTCGGCATCGACCTTTCTGTAAGCTCTGGGCGGTCAAGGATGAGTATGACCACTCAACCGGGTTTTCATTCCCCGCCGGGCTAAAAAATCCAATTATTTCGCGTCTTTCTTCGCTTTGGAGGTCTTCTTGGGTTTGGTTTCGCCGGCCACGGCGGTCTCTTTGATCAGATCCATCGCCTTGCCGACGGCCAGATCTCTCGCCAGATCCTTGGAATCAATCAGGGATTTGACCTTTTCGACGTCCATTTTGTACTGATCGGCCAGCTTCGCGAATTCGGCCTCGATATCATCGTCAGACGGTTCGATGTTTTCCAGAGCCACAATCTTTTCAAGGGCCAGACGGATTTTCACCTGCTTCTCCGCCTGCTCCCGGAAGCCGTTCCGGAATGCATCGTGATCCATACCCGTGTACTGCAGATAGGTGTCGAGATTCAGGCCCTGAGACTGGAGACGATAATCGAAGTCCCGCACGCTGTCCTCGACCCGATGCTCATACATGGCCTCGGGCACCTCAGCTTTGAAGCCGGCGAGCAGCTGCTCGAGCAGCTCGCTTTCAAACGCGTCTTCCACCTCATGCTCGCGGCGATGCTCGATGTTCTTTCGCAGGTCGGCCTTCAGCTCGTCCAGGGTATCGAACTCGCTGCAGTCCTTGGCGAATTCGTCGTTGAGCTCGGGCAGCTCCTTGGCTTTGATTTCATGCATTTTGCAGTGGAACACGGCCGGCTTGCCCGCAAGCTCGGCGGCCTGGTAATCCTCGGGGAAGGTCACCTCGACGTCGCATTCCTCGTCGGTCTTCTTCCCGGCGAGCTGCTCCTCGAAGCCCGGGATGAACTGGCCGGAGCCGAGGGTCAGGGTGTAATTTTCGGCTTTTCCGCCGTCGAACAGTTCGCCGTCCACACGGCCCTCGAAATCGAAGGTGACGGTGTCGCCCATCTCGGCGGCGCGGTCTTCCACGGTGACGAGGCGGGACTGGCGGTCCTGCAGCTTCTTCAGTTCTTCTTCAACGTCGGCGTCGGTGACTTCGACGGCCTTTTTCTCGGCTTTAAGGCCTTTATACGCTTCCAGCTCGACCTCGGGCTTCACAGTGATGGTAGCCTTGAACTGCAGTCCTTCGGCCCCCACGGACGTGACGTCGAAATCGATCTTGTCTTCCACATATTCATACCCCGACTCTTTGATCGCCTCATCGAGGGCGGAGGGGTATACCGCGTTGACCGCGTCCTCGTAAAATACGCCGGTACCGTACATTTTCTCCACCAGATGGCGGGGGGCCTTACCCTTGCGGAAACCCGGTATGTTCATTTTCCGCACATTCTTCTTATAGGCATCATTCACCGCAGTTTCGAAGCGGTCGGCATCCACCTCGATCTCGAGTTCGACCCGGTTGGTGTCTACCTTGTTGGCGTTTTTCAGACTCATGATTGACATCCTCCTACTTACTCTCACAGCAATAGTCCTTAGTATAGCATAAACTGGCGGAGCGCGCCAGAGTATTTCATGAATAAATCGAAAACTTTTGCGGAAAATCAGCGGATTAGCAGCGGACAGAAAGCCAGGGCATCGCAGGAGATGAGTTTAAAACGGATACCGTCCCGCTCTCCCTGAAACGCCTGCCGGATGCCGCCGCCGTGCAGATGGCCGTAGAAACAGCGGCGAATTTTCTCCTCCCGGAGGACCGAGAGAATCTCCTCACAGATCTGCCCCCCGCAGATCGGCGGATAGTGCAGGAAGAGCGTCGGCTCCAGTCCGGTTTTTCGGGCGGCCTGGATCGAGGTGCGCAGCCGTCCGGCCTCCCGCAGAAGCACTTTTTTATCCGCGTCATCTGCTCCGGCTCCGGCGTCGAAAAACCAGCCGCGGGATCCGCACACAGCCGTATCCCCGACCGCATAGGCGTCGTTATGCAGGATATGGAGGGTGGAAAATCCCTTCTCCCGCAAAAAATCGTCCATTTTCCGGCGGGTGGTCCACCAGTAATCGTGGTTTCCCTTGAGCAGGATCTTCTGCCCGGGCAGCCGGTCGAGAAAAGCGAAATCCGCCGCGGCCCCCGCGAGGTCCATCCCCCAGGAGACGTCACCGGCAACGACAACGGTATCCTCCGGTCCGACGAGGGAACGCCAATTCTTTTCAAGCCGGCCGGTGTAATCCGTCCAGCCGGGGAACACGTCCATCGGCTTTTGAGCGCTGAAGGACAGATGAGTATCCGCGATGGCGAACAGCGACATGGTCGCACTCCATTCCTGCGTTATCGGATGTCCAGCATGTCAAATACGACGTGGGGCATCTCGTTCCGGCTGCACACCTCGGTGAACCGGGGCGTTTTCCCGCGCAGACCCGCAAGGGGCGGCGGAACGGGGCAGCCCGTCAGCGCGTGCAGCGCCTCGACCTTATCAAACTCGTCCAGGGGAGCCGCCTCCCTGCCCAGCGCGTCCAGAACGCTGGACGAAAATTTATACGGGTTGGCGGTGGAGGCGATGACTGTCGGGGTGGTATCCCCTGTCCGGGCACGGTAATCGGTATAGACTTTGACGCCCACAGCTGTGTGGGTGTCGCAGAGGTAACCGGTCCTCTTATACGTATCCGCGATGGCGGCGGCCGTGCCGGCGTCGTCGCACCAGCCCGCATCGAACAGTTCCGCCAGCCGGTCCTTCACAGCGGACGGCACCGTATACACGCCTTTGGAGCCAAGCTCCTGCATCAGGGTGCGGAGCACGGCATCGTCCCGGCCGGACAGATGGTAAAGCAGCCGCTCGAGGTTGCTGGAGATCAGGATGTCCATCGAGGGCGATGTAGTCGGATAGAAGGGGCGGTTGCGGTCATAGGTGCCGGTGGCGAGAAAATCGGTCAGCACCCGGTTGCGGTTGGAGGCACAGATGAGCCGGGCAACGGGCAGACCCATCTCCTTCGCGTAATAGGCCGCCAGAATGTTGCCGAAGTTGCCCGTCGGCACCACGACGTTGATCTTGTCGCCCATTTTCAGTTTTCCGGCCGCGAGCAGATCGCTGTAAGCGGAAAAATAATACACAATCTGCGGCACAAGACGACCCCAGTTGATCGAGTTGGCGGACGAAAACTGCATGCCATGGCTGCGAAGCGCTTTTTCCACCGCCGCATCGGTGAAGATCGCCTTCACGCCCGACTGCGCGTCGTCAAAATTCCCCTTGATCGCGCAGACGCCGACATTCCCGCCCTCCTGCGTGGTCATCTGCAGCTTCTGCATCGGACTGACGCCGTCCTCGGGATAAAACACCAAGATCCGGGTATGGGGGGCGTCGCGGAAGCCTTCCAGCGCCGCTTTGCCGGTATCGCCGGAGGTGGCCACCAAGATAACGATCTCTCCCCCGCCGGTTTTCTCGGACGAGACCCGCATCAGATGAGGCAAAATCTGCAGCGCCATGTCCTTGAAGGCGCAGGTTGGACCGTGCCACAGCTCGAGAATATGGACGCCGTCCTCCAGGGTATGGACGGGAGCGACGGCGGGCGACCGGAACGAGCCCGACGCATAGGCCGACGCCGTGCAGGCCGCGACCTCATCGGGGGTAAAATCGGTCAGAAACCGGGACAGAATCGCCGTGGCCCGGTCGGTATAGGACATGGCCGTCATGGCGGCGATGTCCGCCGCCGTGACCGCCGGCAGGGTTTCGGGCACAAAAAGGCCCCCGTCCCGGGAAATGCCCTGGACGATGGCCTGTGCGGACGTCACCTGAACCCGGCTGTCCCGAGTGCTGTTATACATCATGATTCATAACCCTCCTGACGCCGGCGGGACCGTACGATAAACCACGTGCTCGGGTCCGGCTGCGGCATCCTCATTTTACTCTATCCCCGCCGCTTTTGTCAAAGTGCGGCGAAAAAAATCGTAGCAATTACTGAAAAAGACCTTATCCAAACAGGCGGTGTCGTAATTTTTGCGGCATAGGACTTCATACAGGCGTTCCATGACTTGGATGCCGCCCCAGTCCTCCGGCAGCTCCGTGCCGTCCAGATCGGCCCCGAAGGCCACTGTATCCGCTCCTCCGAGGGATAAATAGTGGTCCAGGTGCCGCTCGATCGCCTCAAAGGTCTGCTCGCCCAGCTGACCGGCACAGAAGTTGATGCCGACCAAACCCTTCCGATCCCGGATCTCGCGGAATTGGTCATCCCGGAGATTGCGGGGAGAGGCGCACAGCGCGGCCGAAACCGAATGGCTGGCGAGAATAGGCCCCGCGGCCGTTTCGGCCACGTCCCAGAAGCCCGCCTCGTTGAGATGGGAGACATCGGGCAGAACGGCGAGTTCCTCCATCCGCCTGACGGCGGCTTTTCCGAAGGAAGTCAGGCCGGCCGGACAGCCAGACAGGCACCCGTGGCCAAGCTCGTTCGAACCGTTCCACGTCAGGGTGATGAGCTTTACGCCCCGGGCGGCCAGCTCGTCGAGATGCCGCAGCTCGCCCGCGAGGGCGGAGCCGCCTTCCACCGTTAGGATTCCCGCGCAGCGTCCCGACTCGAGGGTCTCGGCCAGACCGGCGGCATCTTCCACCATCCGAAGGCGGTCGGCATACCGTGCCGTCTGCTCCCCTGCGAAATCGAGCACCGCGCAGCAGCGTTCAAACGCGGCTTCGCCCCGCAGCGAATCGGGCATCCACACGGCAAAAAGCTGCGCCCAGGCGTCCATCTTTCCCCCCCGCGTCAGGTCGAGATGGCGGTGGTTCTCGAGCAGATTCTCCCGCTTATCGAAGCATTCGGTCAAGGTATCACAATGGAGATCAAACAGCTTCATGGGGTTCCTCCTTTAAAAGGCGGTGCCAAGCCCGCCGCTTTCAAACGCGGCCATCAAATGGTCCAGCTGCACCACCTGCATCGGATTGCCGGCCGCGGTGACGATCTCGATGACGTCGAACCGGGGCTGGAGAGGGCTTGGATGCTGCATCAGGTACAGAGAGGCGGTTTTGAGCAGCCGCCGCTGTTTCGCGGGCGTGACCGCCTCCCTGGGAGCAAAAAGCGCGCCCTCGCTGCGCGCTTTGACCTCCACGAAGGCAATATACGCGCGGTCCGCCGCGATTATGTCGATCTCCCCAAACCGGCAACGGTAATTCGACGCCAGGAGCGTATACCCTTTATCGCGCAGAAAACGAGCGGCCAGGATTTCTCCGACCGCTCCCTTCGATACTTCGGCCATCCGCCCACCCCTTATCCAATCTTTTTGAGAAAACTCGGGCGATGGACCGGCGACGGGCCATAGGTCCGGATCCGCTCCATATGCAGCGCCGTCCCATACCCCTTGTGTTTGGCAAAGGCATATTCCGGATAGGTCCGGTCCAGCTCCGCCATCAGCCGGTCCCGGCTGACCTTCGCCAGAATGGAGGCCGCCGCGATGCTGGCCGACAGGGCGTCTCCCTTGATGAGCGTCTGCGCCTCCGCGGGCAGGCCGGGA
>CABQAA010000013.1 GCA_902461995.1 uncultured Oscillospiraceae bacterium
ACAGCGGCAGGGGGAATGGGGATGGCGGGGAACCGCTTACAACGAAACAGGGGCCTGAAAGCGGTTTCAGGCCCCCTATCATATAAAGAATAAAAGAGAGACGCGGCGGGTTCTCCCAAGGGTGTTTAGAAATCCGCCGACCCGGTCGTGCGGGGGAAGGGGAGCACATCCCGGATGTTGGCCATGCCGGTGACGTACAGGATGAGGCGTTCGAAGCCGAGGCCGAAACCCGCGTGCTTGGTGCCGCCGAACCGCCTGAGGTCGAGATACCACCAGTAATCGTCCTTGTTCAGATTCAGCTCGGCCATCCGTTCCTCGAGTATATCGAGCCGTTCCTCGCGCTGGCTGCCTCCGATGATTTCACCCACCCCCGGGACCAGCAGATCCATGGCCGCGACGGTTTTGCCGTCGTCGTTCAGGCGCATGTAAAACGCTTTGATCTCTTTGGGATAATCGGTGACGAAGACCGGCTTGCCGTAGAGCCGCTCGGTGAGATACCGCTCGTGCTCGGTCTGCAGGTCGCAGCCCCAGAAGACCGGGTACTCAAACTCGTCCTTGTGGGGTTCCAGCAGGGCGATGGCTTCGGTATAGGTCACATGGGCGAAATCGGCCTTCACCAGCGCGTTCAGGCGGTCGAGGAGGCCCTTGTCGTAAAAATCATTGAAAAACCGCATTTCATCCGGGCAGTGTTCGAGCAGATACGCGATGACGTAGGTGATCATATTCTGGGCGAGCGCCATGTCGTCCTCGAGATCGGCGAAGGCGATTTCCGGCTCGATCATCCAGAATTCCGCCGCGTGCCGGGCGGTAAAGGAGCGCTCGGCGCGGAAAGTCGGACCGAAGGTGTAAATCTTTCCGAACGCCATGGCCATGCATTCTCCGGCCAGCTGGCCGGAGACCGTCAAAGAGGTGTGGCGGCCGAAAAAGTCCTTGGAATAGTCCACCCGGCCGTTCTCGTCCCGGGGGATATCTTCCAAATCAAAGGAGGTGACGTGAAACATTTCCCCCGCGCCCTCGCAGTCGCTCGAGGTGATGAGGGGGGTGTGGGCGTATACGAAACCCTGCTCCTGAAAGAAGCGGTGGATCGCGTAGGCCGCAACCGACCGCACCCGGAACACCGCGTTAAAGGTGTTTGTCCGGGGACGGAGATGCGCGATGGTACGCAGGAATTCGAGGGAATGGCGCTTCTTCTGCAGCGGATACTCCGCCGTGGAGGTGCCCTCGACCTCGATGGAGGAGGCGTGCAGCTCGCAGGGCTGCTTGGCCTCAGGGGTGAGGATCAGTTCGCCTTTCACACACAGGGCCGCGCCGACGTTCTGGTGGGCGATTTCCTCGAAATTCGCGAGAACGTCCCGTTCCGCGATTATCTGAAAGTTGCGCTGGCAACTGCCGTCGTTGAGTTCGATAAATGCAAGGGATTTGGATTCGCGCAGGGTGCGCACCCACCCACAGACGGTGAGCACCTGACCTGCAAGGGCTTCGGCGTCGGCATAAACCGATGCGATTTCGTGACGTTTCATGGCTGACCATGCCTTTCTGGTTGGAATCCCCTGACGAGGGGCATCGGCGGGGCTGCATACGTCCCATTTTTTCCGATATGCTTAGTATTATACCAAACTTTTCCGATAAAACAAGGGGAAGAGTACGCTGAACCGCCAGAAACACGAAATTTCCGCTTGACAAGCCGGATTTTATTCTGTATAATGATGCTCGTTCCGCAAATGGACGTTTAGCTCAGCTGGTAGAGCATTCGCTTGACGTGCGAAGGGTCAGCGGTTCAAGTCCGTTAACGTCCACCAAAAAGCAGTCCGCTCAACAGAGCGGGCTGTTCTTTTTTGGCCTGGAGGACAGGACTTGAACCGCGACGGTTCGAAGTCCGTTAACGTCCACCAAATAGACATACAAGCCCCTGTTTTGACCATTAGTTAAAACAGGGGCTTGTTGCGTTTCGTGAGATGCGTTTCAGTCGAAAGATGATTTGAAGTTGATCGGCCGGATTGGTTTGGGAGAATCGGCGGATGCGTGCGCGGCGGGTTTGCATTTCATCCGGAGAAAAACGCATCTTCTGTAAGTTCTAAGCGCGTTCTGTGCTTGTTTGAGGCGGGGCGGCCCGGTATACTAAAAATAAAAGGGTTAACCAAAAAATCAAGGGTGTCTGTGGTAAAAAACAGGCATTAAGGAGAGGAAAAACATGATACCAGAACGGCTGCCGCGGTATTTTCAAAACGAGGGACGGGAATATGTGCTGGAGGACAGCCGCTTTCCCCGTCCGCTGCTGAACTATTCCTGGAACAAGCGGTTCCTGTCGGCCTTCAACCATGTGGCAACCGGCCATGGCTTATATTGTGACAAAACCACCATCACCGCGACCTACATCGATCCACGCGGACGGGTGAAGCTGATCAGCGAGGGCAACCGCTACTTCTATCTGCGGGATGCCGAGAAAGGCGTTCTGTGGAACGTGGCGGGATTTCCCACCAATACGCCGCTCGACCATTACCGCTGCACGATGGGCCTCGGCTACGCCGTGTACGAAGCGGAATGGGACGGGATTGTCAGCCGCACGCGGGTGTTTGTAAACGCGGAGGATCCCTGTGAAATCTGGACCGTGACCCTGCGGAATACCAGCAGCCGGCCCCGTAAAATCCAACTCTTCCCGCTGGTGGAGTGGTCTCTGGAGGGGTATGTGCCCAAAAGCGATTATTTCAGCTATCTCTTTACCGAAGCCGACCCGGAGCATTCCATCCTGTACGCAGCCAATACGGCGAGCGAACGGCTGCACAACCGGTACAACGGCTTTTTGGCGGCCAGCAAGCCCTATGCCTCCTTTGACACCAGTCTGCGGGCGGTGCTCGGAACCTACGGCAGCTTCGCGCGGCCGGAGGCATTCGAAGCGGGGCATTGCACGAACACACTCGGCAGCTGCGAACGGCTGGCGGGGGCGATGGAGCTGCCGTTCGATCTGGCGCCCGGCGAGGAAGAAACGGTCCAGCTGCTGATCGGTTCCTGCGAGATCAAAGCGGATGCGGAGGAGATGTGCGCCCGCCTGTTTGCGAGCGGCGCGGTCCAGCGGGAATTCGAGCATCTGACGGCGGAAAAGGAAGAACGGACCCAGGCGGTGCGGATCGAAACGCCGGACGAACGGGTCAACAGCCTGTTCAACACCTGGACCAAGCAGCAGGTGGTGCTGTGTGCGCAGGTGGGCCGGGGTGCGACCCGCGGATACCGGGATGCGCTGCAGGACGCATGGGGCTATACCAGTTTTGACGCGGACGCGGCCCGGGACAAAATCGTGGAAGCGCTCGAGCACCAATACGCCGACGGGCATGCGCCCCGGGCCTGGCTGCCGCTGGATGAGCGGCACTATTCGGACAGCCAGGTATGGATCCCGATGGCGGTGAACGGATATCTCAAAGAGACCGGCGACCGGGCCTTTCTGGACCGGGTGGTCGCCTTCCTGGACGGGAGCACCGGCAGCGTGTGGGAGCATTGTCGCCGGGCGATGGAATACCTGTATGCGGACCGGGGAGCGCACGGCCTGATCCTGTCCCATTGGGGAGACTGGAACGATTCTTTGACCGGTATGGGCAAGGGCGGCAAGGGAGAGACGGCCTGGACAGCCATCGCGCTTTATTATGCACTGGACCAGATGAAGGAAATGGCGCTGGAAACCGGCCGGCCGGCAGCCGAGCTGAACCGGCTGAACCAGATGGCGGAGGAGATCCGGACGGTGGTAAACGAGGTGGCCTGGGACGGGGAGTGGTATCTGGAAGGATACGACGACGAGGGCCGGCCGGTGGGCAGTCACACCGAAACGGAGGGCCGCGTCTATCTGAATCCGCAGACCTGGGCGGTCATCAGCGGCATCGCGCCGCCCGACCGGGTGGAAAAGGCGATCCGCCAGGTGGACGAACAGCTGGAGTGTCCTTATGGGTCTCTGACCCTCTATCCGGCCTATACGAAGCCGCAGCCGGCAATCGGGCGGCTGACCGAATTTGTGCCCGGCATTTGGGAGAACGGGTGCCCGTATTGCCATGGCAGCGCTTTCAAAATGGTGGCGGACTGCCGCCTCGGGCGCGGGAACGCGGCCTACGCGACGCTGCAAAAAGTTATGCCGGACGCCCCGGACAATCCGACCGAGCATTCCGGGTGCGAGCCGTATGCATTTACCAACATGTACCTGGGGCCGCAGAATCCGCGGCCGGGATTCGCGATGTTCGGCTGGATCAGCGGAACGGCGGGCTGGGTCTTCCGCGCGGTAACACAGGATATGATGGGCTTCCATCCGGATTACGACGGGTTCGATCTGCGCCCCTGCCTGCCCTCGGAGTGGGAAAGCTGCCGGTTCGAGCGGCGGTTCCGGAGGAATCGGTATATCATTGAAATCCGGAATCCGCAGCATGTTCAGAGCGGCGTGACGGCGGTCGAAATGGACGGCGTTCCGATAGCCGGCACCCACATCGCGTACGTGGAGGACGGCGGGGACCATACCGTTACCGTGACGATGGGATAATCGACCGTACATAACAGCCCTGCCGTCCGCGAGAGGTGCAGGCAAACCCGGAAAGGATATAGTAAGATGGAAAAAATTTTGCTGGATACCGATATCGGCACCGATATCGATGACGCCGTTTGTCTGGCTTATTTGCTGATGCAGCCGAAGTGCGAGCTGATGGGGATCACCACCGTCATGGGGGAGACCGAAGACCGCTGCCGGCTGGTGAGCGCCCTGTGCATGGCCGCCGGCCGAGACATCCCCATGTATCCCGGTACGGCCAAAAGCATTCTGGGGCCCATGCCGGAAGCGCCGGTGTCCCAGATCAAGAGAGTGGAAGGGTGGAAGCACCGCGATCGGTTTCCCAAAGGGGAGTGGCTGGAGTTCATGCGGGACACCATCCGCCGTCATCCGGGGGAAATCACACTGCTGGCCATCGGACCCCTGACGAACATCGGGCTTCTATTTGGCTATGATCCGGAGCTTCCCGGCCTGCTTAAGCGGCTGGTTTTGATGGGCGGCGCCTTTTCTGAACCCTTTACGCAAAAAGGCAAATGCGAATGGAACGCTCTTTGCGATCCCTACGCCGCCGCAATCGTATATCAGGCGCCGGTGCCGGTCCATCGGTCGGTGGGGCTGGATGTGACGCTGCAGATCACGATGGAAAAAGAGGAGGTCCGGCGGCGGTTCCGTCATCCCGTTCTGCAGCCGGTTTTGGACTTCGCCGGGGTTTGGTTCGAGGACGTCGACGCGATCACCTTTCATGATCCGCTGACCGCTGTGAGCTTGTTTGAGCCTCATGTGCTGTCGTATGAGCGGGGAGAGGTTCAGGTGGAACTGTGCCGCGCGGACAGAATGGGGCTCACCCGGTTTGAGCGGCGGGCAGAAGGGCCGCACGAGGTGGCGAAAACCGTCGACGCGGCGGGCTTTTTCGACGCATATTTTTCGGTGTTTCAATAAAAAGCTGCTTGACAGCTGCGACGGTTCATTGTCCGGCAGGCATTAGATAAAGGACGATATGCGAAAGGAGACAGGTTCCATGGCAAAGAGGAGCAACGGCTTTACCGTCTTGATGGCGCTGATGATCGGGCTGATTCCAATCGGGCTGACAGCGTGCGGAGACAAAGAAGGGGCAGTTGTGACAGAATCCGGTGAAAGCGTCATGACATCCGACATCACCCCGGAGTCCACGGACGGGAGTACGATGGCAACGGAGGATGAAACGACGGCTGCTACCTCGGAAGACGGGACGACCACAAGCGGCAAGGCGCCTACCACCAAGACAACGACCAAGACGACTGCAAAGACGACGACCACCACTACGCAGACAACGACGACCACCGAGTCCATTCCACCCGCTTCCGCCGCGTTTACGCTGGAACCCGGGCATAAATATCTCGGTCATGTCGTCACACTGTTTGAATTTCCGGTTCAAGACACCCATACCATTGTGCAGGGCGGGACATTCGACGGCACGCATTACTATGTGGCGATGATTGATAAGGATGTCAGTCCCGAAACCAGCTATCTGCTGAAATTCGACATCAAGGGGAATCTCATTAAAAAGAGCGATAAAATGGTATTGGATCACGCCAACGACATTACCTATGTGAAGAAATGGAACGCGTTGCTCGTGAGTCATTGCCAGTCGAACGACGGGCACTTTAACCGGTATTCGCTGGTCGATCCCGAAACTTTCGCCATTACCAAAACGGAGGATCTGCCGAACCCGTTTTTCGGGATGGATTACTGCGCGCAGCGTGACAGCTTCGTCTCCGCACGATGGAACGGAGAGACGATTGATATATGGAACGGCGATCTGACCCATAAGCAATCGTTTTCGGTCCCCATCACCGGCAATACACCGCAAGGAGTCGCCACGGATAAAGACTATCTTTATTTTGCCCAGTTCAACACCAATTCGGTGCAGGTTTACGACTGGGAGGGCCACCACGCCTTCAATATTCCGTTCGATCTGCAGTATGGAGAACCCGAAAATATCTCGATCGTCGATGGGGTGATGTACGTCGGCGGCAATAACCGGAAATGGAACGGCGGATATTTCGCCTATGTCACCCTGGAGGATATTACCGATCAATAACACGATCCTTCACCGAAAAGTCCGGGAAACCGTCTGGTTTCCCGGACTTTTTATAAGCTGCATAGCGTCTGCCGCAGCCGATCGTTCCGTTCCTCACGCCGGGGGAGGCGCTGCCCTGCTCCTTGCAGCGGCAAAAGATGCCGGGAGATCTCCGCTTTTGCTCTCTGTCAAGCCCCAAATCAATGAAAACCGCGTTGACATCGGCTGCTTTTTGCTTTATAGTTAGAAATCGGCAGGGCCTAGTCGGTCCCGGCCGGGGAACCCAAATCCTATGGTGAATACAGATCAAGGAGTGGATGGAACACACGTGGGTACAGTGGATTGGATACAGATCGCCGCCCTGGCCTTGCTGGTGGCGGCGTCGGCCTATTTTTCCTCCTCGGAAACCGCGTTTTCCAGTCTCAACCGCATCCGGCTGAAAAGCCGGGCGCAGTCCGGAGACAAACGGGCGGCGGCCGCTCTTCGCCTGTCGGAGCAGTACGACGAGCTACTCTCCACCATTCTCATCGGCAACAACATCGTCAATATTGCGGCGGCGTCCATCGCCACGGTGCTGTTTGTACGGTTTGTCGGGGATGCCGGCGTCACGCTCTCGACGGTGGTCATGACGGTGGTGGTGCTGATTTTCGGAGAGATCTCCCCGAAAAGCCTGGCCAAGCAGAATGCTGAAACGGTCGCTCTGGCGGTCACGCCGTCCCTGCGGATGCTCATGGTGCTCCTGACGCCGCTCAACTTTTTGTTCAGGCTGTGGAAAAAGCTGCTCAACCGCGTTTTTCCGCCCAAAGAAAGCGCCGGTATGACCGACGAGGAACTTCTGACCATTGTGGATGAGGTGCAGAACGAAGGCTCCATCGACGAACACGAGGGAGAACTCATCCGCGCCGCCATCGAGTTCGACGACCTGACGGTCATGGAAATTCTGACTCCCCGGATCCAGGTGGCTGCCGTGGACGAGGACAGCACGCTTGAGGAGATCGGCGAGAAGTTCCGCGAACAGGGTTTTTCCCGCATGCTGGTGTATCGGGATACCATCGACGCGGTGGTCGGCCTGATTCATGAACGGGATTACTATTCCCTGCTGTACACGGGCGGGGATTCCATAGCGTCGATTATTAAGGAAGTACTGTTTGTCCCTCCGGGAACCAAAATCTCGGTGCTTCTCCGGCAGTTCCAGACGCAGAAGGAGCATTTGGCCGTCGTGGTGGACGAATTCGGCGGCACCGCCGGTATCGTGACACTTGAGGATGTGCTCGAAGAGCTGGTGGGCGAGATCTGGGACGAGCACGACGAAGCGGTTGAGAGCTTTCGCCGGACGGGGGAGAGAACCTGGCTGGTCGCAGGAGACGAACGTCTCGACGAGGTGCGGGAACGGCTGCATCTGTCGACCGACTGCGAGTCCCAAACGGTCAACGGCTGGGTGTCGGAACGTCTGGACGCCATCCCGGTGACAGGCCAGTCTTTTACGGAGGACGGATATACCGTCACCGTGACCAAAACGGCCCTTCGGCGGGTGGAAGAAGTCCGCATAGAAAAGCAGGCGGAACCGACTGAGGAGGGATCGATATGACGCTTCTGCTTGACAGTTTTCTGACGGTCGGCCAGCAGGTGCTCGGCTTGTTTGTCTTAGTCTGCATCGGGGTCATCTGCGGAAAAAAAGGGGTTTTCACCCAGCCGGCCGTCCGCAGCTGCGCCGAAATTGTGCTGCTGTTCGCTACTCCCTGTGTGATTCTGCAGTCGTTTGAGCGGGAAAAAGATCCGCAGATGCTGCTGGGCCTGCTGTTCGCGGTGCTTGCGGCCCTGGCGGTTCACGGGCTCGGCATCGCCGCCGCGCATCTCTCCTTCCGAGGCGGAGACGCACGGGACCGGGTGCTTCGGTTCGGCGTCGTGTTTTCCAACGCGGGCTATATGGCCATCCCGCTGCAGAAGGCGCTGCTTGGGGAAGAGGGCGTGTTCTACGGTGCCGCTTATGTGGCGGTGTTCAATTTGGTCCTGTGGAGTTACGGCGTTCTCGCGATGAGCGGCGATCGGAAAAACCTGTCGCCCCGCAAGCTGCTGCTCAATCCGGGCGTCATCGGACTCGCGGCGGGCTTGTTCCTCTTTTTTTCCGGCATCCGTCTGCCCTCGTTTCTGGAAGCTCCGGTGGGGCATCTGGCTTCCCTCAATACGCCGCTGCCCATGCTGATTGTGGGTTTTTATCTCGCCGATGCCGATCTGAAAAGCGCGATCCGAGACAAACGGCTCCTCCTGTCGATGGGACTGCGGTTACTGGCCGTTCCGCTCCTTACGCTGGGGGTGCTGTATCTGTTCGGAATGCGGGGAACCCTGCTCACCGCCTGCGTCATTGCGGCGAGTGCGCCGGCTGCGGCGGCCACCACGATGTTTGCCACCCGTTATGAAAGGGATACCCGATTGTCGGTCAATCTGGTGGCGATGTCGACGCTGTTTTCGGTGCTGACCATGCCGCTGGTCGTGGGATTGTCCCAGGCGATCGGCGTCTGATCCGGCCGACCGTAAATCTATATTCTGCCGGTCGGCCTCCTGGGCCGCTCAACATTCCAGATCCGACACTGCAGCGGGACCGAGCCGGTTGGACGCGGTTATCTTCAACATGCCGGCGTTCCGCCCGGTCTTCCCCTCGCGGAGAAAGGATGCGGCCGCGCTGTTCCCGCCCTTGCAAGTATGATCTTGGTCTATATGTGCGGATAAACTCGGTCGATCAAAAGGACTCGTCTCTTGCCTCGGCCTGGCTGACAAAATGGAGTGGGGTAAAAACGTCAAGGGGTCGATCGGCAGGGAACCCTGTAAATGCAGCGGCCGCTTTCAATCCTATACAAAAAGAGCCGGGAGCATCGCTCCCGGCTCTTTTCACTGTTGTTCCTTATTTACCCTTCCAGGGCGCGTTCCAGCCAAATGCTGCCGATGTCCATCGCGTTGTACAGGCCGGTTTTTTCGCTCTTTTTGAGGATCCGTTCCTTCATGCGCAGGTCGGGATCGGTGGAGAGAAGCTGCACCTGCACCTTATCTGCCATCGTCATATCCCCGACGGTTTTCGTCGAGAGAATCTGGAGCATGACCACGCATTTGTCCGCCATATTCCCATAATACAGCGTGTTGCCGCTGCGCACGAGGGGTTTGCCTTTATACATCAGGAAATCGGTTTTCGCTGCCTTATCCGCCATGTTTTCGCATCCTTTCCCAAAACGGCCGAGGCGGGCGATTTACATGAATCCCCCGTCCGCCAAAACGTTTCTATTTTTTAGTATACCATGTTTGGGGTTTTCTGTAAACCCTGGATAACAAAGAATAACCGCGGCGCCGGCCGCGGTTATCCGATGATGTCGCGATACGAACCGTTACTGGTTGAGATACGAGCGGACCAGGGCGCGCAGCAATTCATCCCGGTCGAGCTTACGAATCAGGCTACGGGCATTGTTGTGGGTGGTGATATAGGTCGGATCTTCGGAGAGCAGATACCCCACGATCTGGTTGATCGGGTTGTACCCTTTTTCCCGCAGAGAATCATACACGGTGGTAAGAATCTGTTTCATTTCCTGTTCCTTGTCCTCGCCCAGGGAGAAAGTCATGGTTTTGTCGAGCATGGCGCGTCCCTCCTTTCCGCCTTTGTCGTCCCGGTTCCCCGGCACGCCCATTGCGGTATCCTTATTATACGGCATTCCAACCCGATTTTCAAGGGGCTTATGACCGCAGAATACACCCTTTTTCTTTCAAATTCTTAAAGATTTTCTGAAGTGCGGGTTCAATGTCCGCATCCGAGAGAGTCCCCTCGGTCCCGCGGAACTGCAGGCTGAACGCCACGCTCTTTTTCCCTTTTTCAATTTGAGCGCCCTGGTAGACGTCGAACAGTTCGACGCTTTCCAGATG
The DNA here is from genome assembly GCA_902461995.1 of uncultured Oscillospiraceae bacterium. GTDB lineage: Bacteria > Bacillota > Clostridia > Oscillospirales > Acutalibacteraceae > UMGS1623. Next base: position 10,479 of record CABQAA010000013.1, read on the forward strand.
CCGGCCGCCCGAGGATTTGATGACGGCTTCCATCTCCGCGACCGGGAGATCCTCGTCGCAGACAAGGGCCAGGTCCCGTTCCACCGCCGGATAGCGGGGCAGAGGCCGGTAAATGACGCGTCTGTCTTTTGCACAGGCGAAGAGAGGTTCCATCCGCAGTTCGGCCACGTAGACACGGGTGTCAAGACCGAACCGTTCCGCGGTATCCGGATGGAGTTCCCCGAACACGCCGATCGGTGCGTCCTCTCCGGCCAGCCGGACCTCGGCCTGCCGGCCGGGATGGAGATAGGGTTCCCGGCTGCGGGCAAAGGCGGCGTCCGCGCCGAAGCGGGCAAAGAGGGCTTCCAGAATGCCCTTGAGGGTAAAGAAGTTCTCTTCCGGTCCATAGAGGCCGATGCATAGGGTGGGCACCTCGTCGGGCTGCTCGGTCAGCGGCAGGGCTTTCGGAACGAAGGTCTTGCTGACCTCGAACAGCCGCGCTTTCGGATTTTTCCGGTTTTTATTGGTGGACAGCACGGCGAGCATGCTGGTGACGAGCTGGGTGCGCAGGGTCGAATACTCTTCTCCCAGAGGGTTGAGCAGGGTGATCGCCTCGCGGCGGGGATCCCCTTCCGGCAGGGAGAGTTGGTCGGGCGCTTTGGAGCTGATGAAGGAATAGGTGGTGATTTCCCGCAGCCCCTCGGCGGCCAGGGTGGCCTTCAGGGTATCGGTGTGCCGCAGATGGGGCAGCTTGATCCCTCTCGTAACCGCGCCCTTCATGGGGGTGGAGACGATGTGATCATAGCCGTAGACCCGCATGACCTCTTCGGCCAGGTCAGCGCGGCCTTCCACGTCGTCCCGGAAGGAGGGAACGAGGCAGGTCAGGGTATGGTCCTGCAGGGTGGTGTGAATGGAGAGGCGGCAGAGGATATCCGCCATGGTCTCTTCGGGGACGTCCACCCCCAGCAGCTCGGTGATGCGGGAGGCCGGGACGGTGAGAATCCGGTCCTCCGGCAGGCCCTGATGGCGGTCGATGGCGCCGTCGACGATATCGCCGGCATCCAGCTCATCGATGAGCTGGAGGGCGCGCTCCATAGCGTATTCCACGCCTTTAATATCCACGCCCTTTTCAAAGCGGGCAGAAGATTCGGTGCGAATCCCCAGCGCGCGGGCCGTACGGCGGACGCTGTCCCGCCGGAACTTGGCGCATTCGAGGAACAAATCGCGGGTGTCGTCCTTGATCTCGCTGTCGAGGCCGCCCATAATACCCGCGAGACAGGAGGGCGCGTCGGCATCGGCGATGACCAGCATGTCGGGCGTCAGGGTGTGGTCCCGTCCGTCAAGCGTCGTGATCGGTTCGCCCGGATGGGCGCGGCGGACGATGATCTGCGCGCCGCGGATGTCCCGGAGGTCAAACGCGTGCATGGGCTGGCCGGTTTCCAGCATGACGAAGTTGGTGATATCAACGATGTTGTTGATCGGGCGCATGCCCGCCGCCCGGAGGGATTCCTGCATCCATTTCGGGGAGGGGGCGATCCGTAGATTCCGCACCACCCGGCCGAGATAGCGGGGGCAGAGATCATAATCCTCGACGGTGATGGCGATATGCTCCCGCACGTCCCCGCCCTTGGGGGTGTAGGACGGAACCGGGGGATGGAACGACGTGCGCAGAGCCACCGAAACCTCCCGGGCCACGCCCAGGACGCTTTGGCAGTCGGGGCGGTTGGCGGTGATCTTAAAGTCAATCACCACATCGCTTAACCCCAGGATATCCCGCATATCGGTTCCGGGCGCAGCGTCCTCGTGCAGGATCAGGATGCCGTCCACCTCGGCACCGGGGTAGTCGGCCTCTTTGAGACAGAGTTCGCCGCCCGAGCAGAGCATGCCTTCAGAGGGCAGGCCGCGCAGTTTCCCCCGTTTGATATGGGCGCCGTTCGGCAGGCGGGAATCGTGCAGGGCGGCCGGGACCAGCGCCCCTTCGAAAACGTTTGTGGCGCCGGTGATGATTTGGATGGGTTCACCAGAGCCCACGTCCATTTGGCAGAGCTGGAGCTTGTCGGCGTCGGGATGCTTCTGCAGGCCGAGGATGCGGGCGGCCACCACGTTGTCCATGGTTTTGGAGAGGTCTTCGACCCCCTCCACTTCAAACCCCGCCATAATCATCCGGTCACAGAGTTCTTCCACCGATACCGGAATATCGACATAGCGGCGCAGCCAATTCAGCGATATTTTCATTGAGATTCATCCTTTCGTGGTAAGTGGGAACAACGGCGTCCGCCGGTTTCCCTATGATCAGCCGAACTGCTCGAGAAAACGGACGTCGTTCTCAAACAGAAGCCGGATGTCGCTGATTTTGTGTCTAGTGGTGGTCAGGCGGTCCAGGCCGATACCGAAGGCGAAGCCGGAATAGACCTCTGGATCGATCCCGCAGCCGGAGAGGACATGCGGATGGACCATGCCCGCGCCGAGAATTTCGATCCAACCTTCCCCCTTGCAGACGCGGCAGCCCTTGCCGCCGCAGGCGGAGCAGGAGACGTCCACCTCAACGCTCGGTTCGGTGAAGGGGAAGAAGGAGGGACGGAACCGGATTTTGGTTTCAGGTCCGTAAATTTCATGGGCGAACTCTTCGAGCACGCCTTTAAGGTCGCAGAGTGTGATGCCCTTGTCCACGACCAGCCCCTCCACCTGATGGAACACCGGGGAGTGGGTGGCGTCCACCTCGTCCGCGCGGAAGACGCGACCGGGGCAGATGATGCGGATGGGGGGCTGCCGCTGCTCCATGACCCGGATCTGGGCCGCCGAGGTCTGGCTGCGCAGCAGCAGGTTTTCTGCGAGATAGAAGGTGTCCTGCATATCCCGGGCGGGATGGTCCTTCGGGAGGTTGAGCGCCTCGAAGCAGTAGTGCTCGGTCTCCACTTCGGGGCCGTCCACCACGTCAAAACCCATGGACTGGAAAATACCGACGAGGTCGGCCAGCACCAGATTCAGCGGATGCAGCCCCCCGGCCGGTGTTTTCTTGCCGGGCAGAGTGACGTCGATCGTCTCGTCCTGCAGCCGTTTTTCCTGCAGGGCGGAGCGAATGGCGGAGGCGCGTTCCTCCACGGCGGATTCCAGGCGGGCGCGCAGTTCGTTGACGAGCTGCCCCATAACGGGCCGCTCTTCGGCCGGCAGGGCGCCCATGCCCCGCAGAAGTCCGGTGAGCTCCCCTTTTTTGCCCATATAGCGGACGCGGAAATCCTCCAGATCCTTCAGCGCGTGGAGAGACCCCAGCTCGCTCAGTGCTTGTTCCCTGAGAGCCTGCAATTTGTCTTTCATCGATTGACCAGTCCTTTCACTGTGACGGATGGGACAGAGAAAAAGAAAAACGCCTTCGTCCCTAAAAGGGACGAAGGCGACAATCTCCGTGGTACCACCCAGTTTCCCGCGCGGAAAGCGCGGGCACTCTGCGGCCGATATCGGGGCCGTCCGTCGGCACTTATTGTCCGTATCCGCCGCGTAGGCATCGGATACGGGGTTCGGCACCGCCGCTCGGGAGCGAATTTCCTCCAATTCTGACCGCGGGACGCTTGCAGCCGGTGACGTCCCTCTCTGGAGCGGCAGGAAATTGGCCTACTTTCTCCGTCATTGCGTTAGAAAATATTTAAATTAGTATACCACCTCAATACGAAAAAATCAAGAGGATTTTTGGATGACACATGTGGATGCATGCTTGGCCAAAAAAGAGATATTTCGCATGCTTAAGCCAAAAAAACCGCACAAAAAGACAAATGCGGACACAATAACCATTGGATTTATCAAAATTTACCGTGAGTACTGCAAAAAACGCTTGATTCTGTGCTCCTGCTGCGATAAAATAAAGCGTCGGAGCCTTGTGGGAAAGGCGGCGACCATTACCGGAGAAGACGGGCTGTGGGGCCCGCTTCCGGAATAAGGAGCAACGATCCAATGTGTGGAATTGTGGGATTCATCGGCTCTAAACCGGCCGCTCCCCTGTTGCTGGAGGGGCTGGCCAAGCTCGAATACCGCGGTTACGACTCGGCCGGCATCGCGCTGGTAGGGGACGCGGGCGTGGTCATTCATAAGGCAAAGGGACGCCTCGGCGTCCTGCGGGAACGGATCCGGGACGGGGCGGATCTGCCAGAGACGGCCGGCATCGGTCACACCCGCTGGGCCACGCACGGCAAGCCCAGCGACGAAAACTCCCATCCCCATCGCAGCGCCAGCGGCCGGTTTGCCGTGGTGCACAACGGCATCATCGAAAACTACGCGGCCCTGAAAAAGGAGCTGCAGGAGCAGGGCGTCCCTTTTTTATCCGAGACGGATACCGAGGTGATCGCCCATCTGATCGAAAAGGCCTATACCGGCGATTTTCTGGCGGCGGTGCGGGCGGCGGTCGCCCGGCTGGAGGGATCCTATGCCCTGGGGGTCCTGTGTTCGGAGCATCCGGACGAGATGATTGCGGTCAGGCGGTCCAGTCCCTTGGTGGTTGGCCTGGCCGAAGAAGGCAATTTCATCGCTTCCGACGTGCCCGCTGTGCTGTCCCATACCCGCCGCTTTCTGCAGCTGGCGGACGGGGAGACGGCGGTGCTGAAACGAGACGGCGTTGCGGTGTTCGACAGCGCCGGACGCCCGCTCGAGAAGGTGGAGATGCGGATCACTTGGGACGTATCCAGCGCCGAGAAGGGCGGGTATCCCCATTTCATGATCAAGGAGATCATGGAACAGCCCGATGCACTGCGCAAGTGCCTGTTTCCCCGCATCAAGAACCACAAGGTGGTGCTGGAGGATCTGACGCTGGATGAGGAGTACATCCGCTCCCTGCATAAGA
>CABQAA010000014.1 GCA_902461995.1 uncultured Oscillospiraceae bacterium
AGTGCTGTTCGGAGCGGTGCTGCTGGTCATGCTCATCCCGCCCGACGTGTTGATGGCACCGTATTTCCTGATGTTCCGGAATTTTGACTTCTTTGGGATCGTGCAGGCGGTGACCGGCAAGCCATTGATGCTGCTGGATACTTACTGGCCGTTTCTGCTGCTCGGCGTGACCTGCACGGGACTGAAAAACGGTCTGTACATCTTCATCATGCGCCAGTATTTCCGCGGCGTTCCGAAGGAACTGGAGGAGGCCGCATACGTCGACGGCGCGGGGCCGCTGAAAACCCTCATCCGCATCATTTTGCCCGGCGCTACGTCCATGATGGTCACGGTGTTTCTGTTTTCCTTTGTCTGGCAGTGGCTGGATGAAATTTATACGCCGGTCCTCTGCAGCATGATGAATGTGATTCCGTCGACATTCGGGAATCTGCTGAATCCTTTTTCCAATATGACGGGAGCGGGAGATACCATGGTGCTCAGTGGCGCCCTGCTGCAGGATGCGGGGATTGTGCTGGTGATTTTCCCGCTGATCCTGTTATATATTGTGGCACAGCGCTTTTTTGTGCAAAGTATGGAACGCAGTGGACTAGTCGGATAAAAAAGAATGGAGGTAATCGCATGTTCAAGCAATTGGCAACCACGGCCTTGGCGGCAGCGCTTCTTTTCGGCTGTACGGCCTGCAGCCAGGAACCAGACCCCGTGTCGAACGGCGGTACGGCCAGCAAATCCCCCATCGCGGAAAAACTGGAGGTTTCCGAGGAATTCCTCGAAAGCCTTCGGGGTCTCGAGGTAACGCGAGTATTCGCCTGGGCTCTCGAGGAGCCGGATGTGGAAAGCGAATCCTACAAACTGATCAAACAGCTGGAACAGGAATACGGGTTCACCTTCACGGATAAGGGCATCGGCGGCAATTACTGCGACGCTATGGTGACCTCTTTGCTGGCGAGCAAGCCGTATGGCGACATCCTGATGTGTCCGGAAAATTACTTCTCTGATTGGTTCCAGGCGGGGGTCATGACCGATCTGAGCAGTGCGGCCTCGACCCTCGGCATCGATTTCAAGAGCGACCTTTATGAGCAGAACATACGCAAGTATACCAATATCAACGGCGGACAATACGGGTTCGGCTTCGGCGAGGATTATAACGTATACTGCAGCATGTATTACAACAAGCGGATCCTCAAGGAAAACGGTCTGGAAGATCCCTATGAACTGCAGAAAAAAGGGGAATGGACCTTTGATAAACTGGCCGAGTACGCCAAAGCCTGCAAAAAAGTCAACGCCGACGGCACCGTGACGCAGTGGGGACTCGGCTCCTGGACCGATCATGAACTGATGGTCGCGCTCATCAACGGCAACGATGGGTCGGTGGTGTCGCTCGACGACAAAAATCAGATGCAGCTCAGTCTGAAGGACGCCAAGACCACCGAAGCGCTCGATTATTACTACCGCTGGTGCAACGTCGACAAGCTGGTGAATGTCAGCGAGGGCGGTTGGCAGAAATCGATGTCCGATTTTGTGGCCGGCAAATACGCCTTCATGCTCGGGACCAATGAAGTGCTGACCATTGCGAATGCCAACGGCATGGCGGACGAATTCGGCATCATCACCTTCCCGGTCGGCCCTTCCAATACGAGCGGCCAGACGGATTACGCGATGAATTACCGCTACTGGTTCATTCCCACCTGCAAGCAGGAGAAAGCGGCCCAGTATCTTTTCATCAGCGACCTGCTCCACCGCAGCGATACCCGCACCTTCGAGGAAAAATTCGAAGAGACCTATCTGTTGAAAATCCCGGACGAGATCTCTTACAACGCGTATCTGGAACGCGCCCGGAAAGCGCCGAAATACGAGTTGTTTGGGTATTCCGGCATCGTATGGACCGACCCGGGTATCTACGCCATTGCCACTTCGATTTTCACCGGAGAGAGCACACCGGGCAGCATTGTCGATAAGCTGTACGGTTCTCTGAATTCGACGCTGTCCGATCAATGGGACGGTGCCACCATTACCGGCTGACAGCCGGATCAAATAAGGAGTGAAGAGTTATGAAGATGAAACGGTGTCTGTCCGCGCTCGCGGCCTTTGCCATGGTCGTGACACTCAACTTTACGGCCTCGGCCGAGTCCACCTTGTTCAAAATGCAGGATGACTTTGAAAGCTACAACGAGACCAGCGACTTTATGCTCTACTGGGCCGCGCAGAGAAAATGCAATTCTGTTTCTCTGGAGCTGGACACGAACAGCGTCCTGAACGGCAAAAACAGCCTGCGGACCGATTACAACCTGGATGTCAAGCCCGGATGGGCCACCATTATCCACTATCCGGATCAGGAGAACGAGGCTTTCAGCGAGGCGCTGCCCAGCAACTGCGACGGCATCAAATTCACGGTTAAGGCCACCTGCCCGATGAAAATCCGGGTCGGTATCGCTTTTGAATACCTCAGTTCCCAGCATGTGATTTATGCGTCGCCCGAGAAGCGCACCTATACCATCCGTTTTTCGGATTTGGTGTGTGTGGAAGATCCGAACTTTGATTTCTCGAAGGCGGCTTATTTCAGCAACTTCGACACCGTGATCTTCGGCGAGGAGCAGATCCAGGGCTTCAGCCGCACGGGTTCGGTCTGGTATGATGATCTGCAGTTCTTCAAAGGCGATGATCCCACCGATCTGAGCACCGAGGCGGAGGCTGTCAGCCACGCGCCGGCCACCACGCCTGCCCCTACCACATCGACCGCCGGCGGAAACGATACGACCACGACGCCGTCCACACAGGGCAACGAAACCACCGATCCTGATACGGATACGACGAATTCGGGTGATACGACCGCGGCGGAGAATACGACCTCCGGCACCGAAGCCAAAACCACGGCTGTGGGCGGATCGGTCAGCCAGCCGGATGACGGAGATTCCTCCGGCGTCGGCGCTCTGCCCTTTATCATCGCGGGAATCGTGGTGGTTGTGCTGGCCGGAGGCGGAGTCGGCGGATACTTCCTATACAAAAAGAAAATGGCCGCGAAACCGGATGAACCCGGAACAGACGACACGCAGCCTCCTGAAAACTGACACGACGCCCGGGCGGCTTTTACAGCCGCCCGGGCATAACGGAAAGGTGAGAAAATGTTGAAAAAAACCTGCATTTTCGGTATACTACTCTTGAGTGTCGTCCTGATGCTGAACATGTTTGCCGGATGCCGAAAGAATACAACGCCTTCGGACGAATCGTCTGCGGAAAGCGCCGTTTCCGGTGACGAAAGCGGCACGGGGGATTCGACGGATGCGTCATCCGATGCCTCTGGTGATCCCAGCGGTTCGGAGTCCACGTCGTCCGGCGCGAAGCCAACGTCCCCTTCCTCTGTGCCGAATATCATTGGGAGTGATAACGACGAGGATGTCAAAAAACTGGACATGAAGGGGGTCAAGCCCCTTTCCGTCAGCCCCCGTCAAACCGCGTCCAATACCCGCTTGCTGGTTAACACGGACAATCCTTTGTTCCTGTTCCGTGCCAGTGCTCTCGATTCGGCGGACGATGTGGTGGCGCTCTGGAACCGGATCCCCAGCGACATCCGGGAGTATTCGGCCATTTTTATGACCTACGTAGATACCAAGTCCAACGCCGATGTCATCGCCGGTTTCGATCAGCTTCTGGCGGTCACCGACAAGAAGAACATCCCCGTAGTCCTGCAGATCGAACACTGGAACAGCTATCGGGAGCGGCAGGCCTTCACACAGGCGGAGCTGTCCGGCCTGCTGAAGCGTCATGCCTCCCTGAAGGGCCTGTCTCATACCGAGCTGAGCTGCATGTATTCCGAGCAGGAGGAGATCGACCGGATGAAGACCACCATCCGGGCCTGCAAGGAAAATAATGCTCTCTTTATCTGGCTGGATATGGAATATGTGCAGAACACCAACGTGTTCGCCCGGTTCCTGGAAGATCAGGAATTGTACAGTTTGATGTCCTCCTATGCGCATAACGTGGTTCTGATTGACAAGCATAACGGGCAGGGCCGGCATTTCGCCGTGCAGAGCGCGGCAATGGGTGCCTGGCTGTCCGGGGTGTGCGATAACTGGGGCTCTAACGTGGAGAGCTGGCTGTGGTGGGAAGAGGGCCTCGGCCTGTACGACGACATGGGCGGCACCTTCCGCTCCTTCCCTGACGACTATACTAAGGAATATCCCGCTTCCATGGCCGGCATGGACACCCTGTGCGACGCCATCGGCGGCGCCACGGTGTATTCCTATGAACAGCTGACGATGTCCGCAGGCAACGCCGACGGAGAGACGGAGCTGACCCCCGCGTTTTACAACGTTCTCTATCCGATTTACCAGAAGATCGTATCCAAAAAGCTGATTCCCACCAAGGAGCAGGTGGCCGAACAGGTCAAGGTGGCCTATCAGTACAGCAACATCGATTCCGAGGATACGGCGGGCTTTGAATCCCCGCTGCTCGTGGACCTCTACGCCGCCACCACCGAGCATATGAACGCCTACAAACAGCTGAAGGTCAGCAAAAAGTGGCTGCCCACCACCGGACGGTATTTCATCGTCCCCTCCATTTTGAAGCAGGTGGATGCCTCCAAAGTCCTTCCCGGCGCCGCCGTTGTCAACAGCGGGAATTACAAAAGTTTGCTCGGCGATACCGCGGCGTCCAAGCAGGCCTATTTCAATTCGAAGTATGCCGAGACGTATAAGGGTTCGGCCACCATGTATTCCATCAACGGTTATTCCTATATTATGAACAGCCACGAGAATCAGACCATCGACGCCCACCAGGATGCTTCGTTTACCCTAAAGAAAAAGGCGAATATGACGGTCGATCTGCCGGAGCACAGCTATATGATGCTCTATGACAATGAGGATTCTCTGAAACTGGAGCTGTACAATTATCGGTATGATGCCCGCAAGTTCTTTGATAAAAAGGAACGCTGGGATATGTTCATAGACGATTATCTCGAAGGGGAAAGGGACAGCAACCCGGCGGATTTCCGCACCACAACGTTCATGATCAAGGGCCTGTCCGAGAAGCCTTCCTGCACCATCTCCGGCAGCAACAACGCCAAGGCGGCGGTCAAGTGGGATGCGGCCTCCAAAACCCTGACGGTTCAGGTGACATCCAACGGCGTAGTATATGTGGAACTGAACCGGCTGTAAACCCCATCCCGGAAAAGGAGGAAACGCTATGCCGCCCAAATCCGAGCCGCTGACATTTTCCGTTTCCTATACGCCGCCGCTCACGGTCGGCAAAAGCTACCTGCTTTTCGGGTTTTGGGATATGCATTTGATAAAACCCTACCGGAGCAGCCGGTCCAAGGAAAAAGGATACGCTCTGTTCCATTTTGCCTCTGGCTCCGGCCAGATCACCACGGAAGAGGGCCGGCAGGCTGTCCGGGGCGGAAACATCTTCATTCTGCCGGCGGACAAAACGATGGAGATCGTTCCGGATTCGGGTGCCGGCCTCCATGTGTCGGAACTGCGGTTGGATATGCTCGGCGGGCAGCCGGCGGTGGCGGAGCACGCGATGATCCGCGATTGCCTGCCGACGCTCCTCCAGCGGCCTTTTGCCATGTCGACCGAGATGTACGGTACCTGGAATGCGCTGCGCCGTGAGCTTGGGGAAAAGGCCGTGTTCCATGAACCGCTGCTGGAATTGCTTCTACGGCAGTTCTTTATTTACCTGTATCGTGCCGGCATCGCCGTCGATCAGGGAGGCGGCACGGAATTCGGCAAAGCGGCCCAGGGACGCGTCAGCGAAGTGACGCAGTATATCGATGACAACATTCTCTATTTGAAAAACGTCTTCGAAGTCAGCGAAGCCCTGGGATACAACTATTCATACCTGTCCCATACGTTTTCGGCAGAAACCGGGCGCTCTCTGCGGGACTATTTCCTGCAGAAACGCTTTGAAAAGGCCGTCGAGCTGCTGCGGGACAATATGAGCATTAGTGAAGTGTCCGATATGCTGGGGTATGCCGCGGTGCATTCCTTTTCCCGGGCTTTTCACCGGCAGGTGGGACGGTCGCCAGGCAGCTTTCAGCAGAAGAGCGGCCTGGCGGGACACCGGCAGATACAAAAATTGGTGTTCGACGATTTGGACGGCGAGGTGCTGGACTGGAGAACGGACCAGGTTTACGGCTCCATGAAAAGCATGGAGCTTGTACCCTATCCCAAGCACAGCGGCCGTCATTCTCTGGCTATGGACTTCAACGTGACGTCCGAATGGCGGGTGGACTGGTATGCGCGGTATCGCCGGGATTTGTCCGTAAAGGGCATGAAATACCTGTCGTTCTGGATCAAGGCCACCAGCCCCGTGCGGGTGGAAATCGTGATTACGGACAGCCATATGCAGGGATTTATCAAAATGGTGGATGTCGGTACGGTGGGGGCAGTCGTCTGTATTCCGCTTGAGGAATTCCGCCCCCGCAACGGGTCCGGTAAGATGGATCTGCTTTCCGGAGTGGGAGTGGAGTTCTTTTTCCGCGGCATACACAATGTCAGCAAGCGGACTACCGGGCGTCTGTTTGTAGACGATCTAGTTTTCGTCGATGCGGATATCTCCACTCTCACCGAGATTTCATCCCGTAGCGATCAGGTGGATCTCACCCGAAATGAAACGGCGATCCTGATGCCTCCTCCTGTGATCGCCCGCCCGCGCAACCAGACAGAACTCAATGAGCTTTGCCAGGGGAGCGACCACCCTGTCGGGATCCAGCTTCTGCTGCATGAGGATCTGACGGTTTACAGCGTGTTTGGTTCCCCCATGGGGACCCTGTCCAGTGTGTTCGTCAAGCTTTATCAAAAGGTGATGCCGGTTTTCACCGTATCGGATCAGAAAACCGCCGATGCTCTGATGGCCTATCTCAATGAAAAAAGCTTCCAGGATGTGTTTATTCTCTCGAAGAAGGAAGAGCTCATCCGGTATGTGCATGAACAATACTGCATCCTGCGCGGCATTTTGGATTTGACGGATGAAGCTGCGGATCCGGATGCCCTTTGTGCGCTGTGCAACGCCAACGGCGTGCGGATTCTGCTTCTTGAAGAGCATACGCCGGCGGCGCTGATCTCCGCTCTGCAGGAACGGCAGATGACCGTTTGGATTCAGCAGTCTTTTGAAGAAGAGAATCTCCCGCTGCGGTATCATCGGATGCTGACCGGCGGGGCGATGGGGCTTGTCGTCGACCGGCCGAAGGCACTTGCGGAGGTTATGAAGCTGTACCGGGATCACACCATGCTGTATACGCCTCTGATCCAGGCCTATGGATTTGACGGCCAATATCCGTATCCATGGGATACGCTCGAAATGGCCGAAGCGGCCCACGCTGCCTCCGCAACTTGGATCGTTCTCGACATTTTTCTGACAAAGGATGCCGAACTGGTGGCGATCCCGGAGCGGGAGATCGAAAAGCATTCCCAGGATTTGACGGGCAATATCGAGGACTATACCTGGAAAGAACTCGACGGCATCCACTTAAACCGCGATCGGCGTACCGCCTCGGCCAATTGCCGGATCCGGCGCCTGTCCGATTTCTATGAATCCTTCGCCGACACCGACCAGCGGTTCCAACTGGTCATCTACGAAGATGAGGAGCGGGTGATCGACCTGCTGAAGGATTTGAACCGCCGAATGGGAATGGACCGCCGGGTCGCCTATGTGGTGGGCGGAACGGCACAGATCCAGCATATCCGGCACAAAATCCCGGAGGCCGCGATCCTTAATCGCGGGCTGTATGATCCGATGCAGAATGTCCGGCTGTCCCTGCCCGAAATTCTGGCCAACATGCAGCTGTACAACGCGGCGTTTGCCCCCCGCTACCAATGCTCGCAGGAGTTCTTGGACATGGTGTATAACCTGTGGTGCCGGGGCATCACCACGTGGCCGTATTATTTTGATAACCAGGAGGATTTCGATGCATTTTTCCTCTCCGGCGTCAGCGGACTGACGACCAATCTGGTCACATACACCGAAAATTGGATGAAATACCTTTTTCCGGCAGAGGACCATATCGTCATGAAGGCCGGTCAAAGCCGGGCAGTTGCCGCCAGAATGGTTACGTATTCCGGCAAAGAGATTCGGGTTTTGCCGCAGATACAGGTGCTCGACGGGCCGTTTGACGTGCAGGACGATGCGCTGCTGGCCCGGGAGGCAGGGACGGGGCATATTCTGCTGTCCTATACGTTTGCTATACGGGATGATCAGTATTATCGGAAATACACCCTGCCCGTCCCGGTAACGGCGTTATAGTTTCTCGATATCCGAATAAAGCGGCGTCGTCTCCATCGAATGGGACGGCGCCGCTTTGTCATAGGCAGAGACCCGGCACAGGACCTGTCCCGATAGTTTCATTCGAAAGCGGTCTCCCCGCATTTTGTGTTTCGATCGGAACGTTCTAGCTTTTTATCCGATCCCACAGCTCTTTTTTGTGCAGACGGTAATATACGTATCCTATCAAATCCGCCAGCAGCCAGCCGATGGGTACCGCCCACCAGATTCCAACGACACCGACGGATGGAATCGCCGAGAGACTATAGGCGAGTACCACGCGGGTGCCCAGCGAGAGGATCGTCAGGATCACCGATAACCCCGGCTTTTTCACCGCGCGATAATACCCATATAGCAGAAACAGCCAGCCGATGCCGCAGTAGAAGAGGCCCACGATACGCAGATACTCGACACCGGCGGCTAGAACCTCCGTCTCCTGCGGCCGGACGAACAGGAGCATCAGCGGTTTTGCCCCCAGGACGACCAAATCGGATATCGACAGGCAAAACAGCAGAACCATCCGCGCCGCCAGCTTGATGCCGTTTTGGATGCGCTCGGGTTTGTGGGCACCAACATTCTGAGCAGCAAAGGTGGAAAAGGCGTTGCCGAAATCCTGTACCGGCATATAGGCGAAAGAATCGATTTTCACCGCTGCAGCAAATGCCGCCATAACGGTAGGGCCAAAACTGTTGATCCGCCCCTGCACCATTAGAATACCGAAGTTCATAATGGATTGCTGCATACAGGTCAGCAGAGAATACCGGGATATCTCGGACACGATTTCACGGCGCATCCGCATGCATCGGCGGGGGATGCGCCACTCCGGATAGTGAACCAGGAAATAGACCGCCAGGCCGAATCCAGAGGCGAACTGTGCGATGACCGTTGCCGCCGCCGCGCCTTCGACACCCCAGCGAAAGCCGAGGACAAACAGCAGATCCAGGCCGATATTCAGGAGAGCCGCCCCGCCGAGAAATACCAGCGGGATAACCGCATTGCCGATGGCCCGCAGCAGAGAGGCGAAATAATTATAGAGGAATGTGGCGGTGATGCCGAAAAAAATAATCCAAAGATAGCGCCGCATGAGCGGATAGACCTCGGCCGGAACCTGAAGCAGGTACAGGATGGGATCTATGCAGACCAAGACGGTTATATTCAGAATCAGTGTGCATATACCGATAAACAGAAAGGAGACGAACAGGCTGGATTTCAGCCGTTCCTCATCTTTTTCTCCGTATCGTATGGAAAAGACCACGCCGCTTCCCATGCAAAGGCCGAGCAGAATGGAGGTTACAAAGGTCATCAGCGTATAGGCAGAACCGACCGCCGCCAGGGCATCGGCACCCAAGAACTGCCCGACGATCAGGGTGTCGGCCACGTTATACAGTTGTTGGAGCAGGTTGCCCAGCATCATGGGCAGGGAGAAGCGAAGCAGCACGCCGCCGATAGGTCCTGTCGTCAAATCCTGTTTCATGAGAGCATTCTCTTTCGAAATGTATGATAAATATTACGATTCGGAATTAACAATACTATATTTATGGCGTTGTGTCAATTTTTATCAAACAAATTGTTGCGCCTTTTTAAGAAATGTCGTATACTGAATCTGTAAATCCGATGGCCTGCCATCGCAGACGGCAAAAGGGGGAGCGGCATGTTTTTAAACGGATTGGACGACCTGGATCAAAGGATCCTAGAGCAGCTGATCGGCCATGCCCGTATGTCCTATTCGGATATCGGAGAAAAGGTGGGGATATCGCGGGTTGCGGTTAAGGCGCGTATCCAGGCCCTGGAGGAACGCGGAATCATCGAATCGTATACCGCAGTGATCAATCCGCAGAAAATCAGCGGGGCGATCTCCAGTTATTTTGAAATTGAGACCGATCCCGACACGCTGCAGACGGTCATTGAGATGCTGAATCGGGAAGAATCTGTCACGCAGATTTACCGTGTGACGGGAAAGTGCCGGCTCCATGTACACGCGGTTACGGCCGGGCAGGAGGAAATGGAGCGGCTCATGAGCGAGACAATTGATGCGCTGCCCGGGCTGCGGAGCATCAGCACCAATATTCTTTTATCGCGAATCAAGGACATCAAAGGGCTGCGGCTGTGACACGGTTGTGGCCGAAGCGGCTGCCCCGACGAACCCGCGTAAAACGGCCGGAAATCCCGCTGGATTCCCGGCCGTTTTTCATTGTTATGGAAACCACCGGCCGAGCTGGTGGAGGTCCGCCGTCCGGCTTTAACATCAAGAATCGAGTGTGACAAGCCGTTGACAGAGAAATTCGGATATCGAAAAACGAATGGCGGAGAAAAAGCTGCCCGTTTACGGGTTATGGGGCAAGTGATGCAAATTTCGCCAAGCCAACTGGAGCGATTTCCGTGCCATCATCGAAAGAGACGTCGTTTTCTGTCACCGGAGTGCACAACATCGCCCCCGTCATCGACGGTTACCGTGCCGGATGCCGCATCGTCTGAGACCCCTTTCGGGGCGGTTTCACCCGCCCAGTCGAACCCTTTTTTTGCAAGAAGCACAGCGATAACCTCGTTGATGACGGCTGCCGCCGCAATGGTTCCCTGAACGATTTTGGCTTCCTCCGGCGCAGGTGCCGCTAATGAAGAGACGGCGATGCCGGTGAATACCAGAGAAACACCGGAGTGGGGAAGCAAAGTCAAACCGAGATACTTTTGAATCACTTTTGGCGACTTGGTTATCCGCGCTCCAAACCAGGCGCCGCCGTATTTGCCGGCTGCGCGGGTAAGAATATAGATAGCGGTGAATAGACCCGCCCCAAGAATCAGATGATAGTCCAGCGGAGCCCCCAGGTTGAGGATGACGACGATCAGTGAAAAGCCCAGAACGGGATTAAAGCTTTTCAGCAGCGATTCCAGCCGCTCGGGGGGGATTCTATTGGCAAAGGTGGCGGAAAAGGCCATGCCGATCAGCATGAAGTTGAGCACTGGCTGGGGCATCACCAGGCTGTTGAACAGAAATCCGACACCGGCCGCCAACAGGATAAACAACAGCAGAATTGGCAGGGAAAGCCTGCCGTGATCCTTTTTCAGCGCAAATCCGGCCGGGATTCCCACCGCGACGCCGATTACCAGGGGAAGTATGGGGGTCAGCACCATAGCCCAGATGGGCATAACCTGAGTGGAAATTTGGGCGCAGACGATCGAAATGACCGTGAAAAAGACGATGACGCCCACGACATCGTCCAACACGGCCATGGGAATCAAGGTTTTGGTGACGGGCCCATTTGTTTTGAATTCTCTCACGATGGAAAGCGATGGCGCCGGGGCGGTTGCTAGGGCAATAGACCCGAAAATCGCGGCGAGATACAGGGGAATCCCCTGCAGATAAAAGAGAATGCCGAAGGCGAGGGTCACCACCAGAAAGGTGCCCAGAGATTCGGTTAGGGTGGTGACGATGATCTGTTTGCCGGATTGTTTGATGGTTTTCCAAATGATTTCGGTACCGATCATCAGGCCGACGGCACATTCCAGCACATGAACCGTGTTTTGGAACCACGCCGCTTCTAAGATCGAATCGTTTAGAAGCCCCGTTGCGTGCGGCCCCAGAATCATGCCGGCTAAGAGCCAGCCCAGTATCGATGGGAGCTTGATTTTGGCCGCCAGTTTACCGAAGAGGAAGGCGAGAAGAAAAGCGGCGGCGAGACGCAGAAAAGAGATCAGCATACGGCGCCCTCCTTCACAATGCCATAAAAGAGGATATCCAGCATCTTCTGCAGTTCCTGTTCGTGGCTTTTTACACGGAGCGCCCCCGGATTTCCGTCTGTTTGGAGGAGCTGCCGATGGAAAATCTCTTGAAAGGCTTGAAAATAGGCGATAGCTTCCTCTTCCGATACCCCATTGCGCAGCCGCATGCCGGCTAGATTGGAACGAAATACGGCCAGATTGAACTGCTCAAACCGCACTCTTTTGGCTTTGATTTCCTCTTTCAGATGCTCCGGAGGACGCTGAACGCTCTCCAAAAAAATTTGCGCAAGAGCGGGCGATTCCTCGAAGAATTCCCATCGAAGCAGAAAATACTCTTGGAAATTCATCGGAGCACCGGTGGGCGTATCCGGACGGGCCTGCAGCTTTCGCATCAGCGCATTCAGACAGACTTCCACGCAATCCAGATAAATCTGGTCGTTGTTGTCATAATAATGATAGACCCTGCCTTTGGAGATGCCGGCCTGTGTAAAAGCCGCATTCAGGGAAGCGCCATCATATCCATGCTTTCCAAATTCGGCAATAGCGGCGTGCAGGATCGCCTCTTTGCTCTGCTGATTTTTCTCTTGCCTGACCATGAAAGACCCTCTTTTCCAAAAAGCAAACCAATCGGTTTGTTTTTATCATATCACAGACCGACTGGTCTGTTTATCAACAAATTATGAATATATGGGAGGACGCTTCTGCAGGCCTTCGACTGCTTATGCAGCACTGGGGTTGATTCGGACAGCACCGATCGGCAGACGGATGAATCCCGCAAGGTCCCCAGTGATTTCAGTTGGTTTAGGCGGGTGTTAAAATTGCATAGCGTATCCGACCGTGGTATAATTTATAAGTTGACAATATGTTGCCACTGTTGTAGAATAAGGCAAAGAACATTCGTTCTTGATGCTCGTGAGGATTTAATGGAGTAACGCGTATGAATTTGCCGGATACATTCGAATTGGTGTCCCCCTACAAGCCCACTGGTGATCAGCCGGAAGCCATCGCCAGGCTGGTGGAAGGCGTAAAAAAGGGGGATAAAGAACAGACGCTGCTGGGGGTGACGGGCTCCGGCAAGACATTCACCATGGCCAATGTCATTGCTCAGGTGAACAAACCGACGCTGGTGCTCGCCCACAATAAAACCCTGGCGGCCCAGCTCTGCGGCGAGTTCCGCGAATTTTTCCCCCACAACGCCGTGGAGTATTTTGTCAGCTACTACGATTATTATCAGCCCGAGGCGTACATCGCCTCAACGGATACCTATATCGAAAAGGATTCGGCCATCAACGATGAAATCGACAAGCTCCGCCACTCCGCCACGTCGGCGCTGTCCGAGAGGCGGGACGTCATCATCGTGGCGAGCGTGTCCTGCATCTACAGCCTCGGCAACCCCATTGATTACCGCAATATGATCATCTCGCTGCGTCCGGGGATGGTGAAGTCGCGGGACGAACTGCTGCAGAAGCTGGTGGAGCTCCAATACGAACGCAACGACATCAACTTTATCCGGAACAAATTCCGTGTCCGGGGGGACGTGGTCGAGATCTTCCCGGCCTACGCGGGGGAAACGGTCATCCGGGTCGAATTTTTCGGCGACGAAATCGACCGCATCAGCGAGATCAACGCCCTGACCGGCGAGCTGAAAAACCTGCTGGGGCATATCGCCATTTATCCCGCTTCCCACTATATCGTGCCGCGGGACAAGATGGAGGATGCCATTGCGGAGATCGAGCGGGAGCTGGCCGAACGGGTGGAATTTTTCAAGAAAAACGGACAGCTTCTGGAGGCGCAGCGAATCCTGCAGCGCACCCGCTACGATATAGAAATGTTGCGGGAAATCGGGGTATGCAAGGGGATCGAGAACTACTCCCGCGTCCTGGCCGGACGGGCTCCCGGCTCCTCGCCGTTCACTCTGCTCGATTATTTTCCGGAGGATTACCTGCTGTTCGTGGACGAATCCCACGTCACCCTGCCCCAGGTGCGCGGCATGTTCGGGGGCGACTTTGCCCGCAAGAAGAACCTGATCGATTACGGCTTCCGCCTGCCGAGCGCCTACGACAACCGGCCGCTGAATTTCGACGAGTTTTATGAGCGGGTCCACCAGGTTGTGTTCGTCAGTGCGACGCCCGGCGACTTTGAACGCAGCCACAGCGGAGCGCCGGTCGAACAGGTCATCCGGCCGACTGGACTGCTCGATCCGGAGGTGATCGTCAAGCCAGTCGAGGGACAGATCGATGACCTGATGGATGAAATCCGGACCAGGGCCGCCCGCGGGGAGCGGGTGCTCGTCACCACCCTGACCAAGAAAATGGCGGAGGATCTGACCACCTATTTCGATAACGCCGGCCTGCGGGTACGCTACATGCACCACGACATCGACACGATGGAGCGGATGGAGATCATCCGGGACCTGCGGCTGGGCGAGTTCGATGTGCTGGTCGGTATCAATCTGCTGCGGGAGGGGCTGGATATTCCCGAGGTGTCGCTGGTGGCCATTCTCGACGCGGACAAGGAGGGGTTCCTGCGCTCCGAAACCTCCCTGATCCAGACCATCGGCCGGGCGGCGCGCAACGCCGAGGGCCAGGTCATCATGTACGCCGACCAGGTCACCCCCTCCATGGAGCGGGCGCTGAACGAAACCAACCGCCGCCGCGCCATCCAGATGCGGTACAACGAGGAGCACGGCATCGTGCCCAAAACCATCCTCAAGGATGTCCGGGACGTCATCGAGATCACCCCGAAAAACAAGGGGAAGGACAAGCCCGCGAAGCGCCTGAGCCGCGCGGAGCGGCAGCAGCGGATCGAACAGCTGACCCGCGAGATGAAGAACGCCGCCAAGCTGCTGGAATTCGAGCACGCGGCCTGGCTGCGGGACGAGATCGAGAAGCTGAAAAAAATGGACTGAATGACCGATTGGGGGATGCGCGATGCCGCCGCTGGAATTCGGCACCATCCGGAGTTTCGGGGATTGGTGCGCTGCTCTGCGCCGGGCGGGGTTTGCTTTGGGCGGCGCCCATGCGGAAGGGATTTTTTCCCTGCGCCCGTATATGGATCCGTCTCTTAAGGATTATACGGGTGACCCCGACACCGATCCCTGGATCTGGCGGATTCGGGCACTCGAGGACCGAACGCTGGCGAACGGCAAAGTCTTTTTCGGCAAATCGGGATGGATATCGCGGGACTGGTATCCCGTGTTCCTGGCGGCCCGCCGCCGGAGAACCCTC
>CABQAA010000015.1 GCA_902461995.1 uncultured Oscillospiraceae bacterium
GTCCGGGGCAAGATTTTGAACTGTCTGAAGGCCGAACTGGACAAGGTTTTTAAAAACGAGATCATCACCGATCTGCTCAAAGTGCTCGGCTGCGGGGTGGAGGTCAAGTCCAAAGCCAACAAAGATCTCGCCACCTTCGACCTGAGTCTGCTGCGGTGGAGCAAGATCATCATCTGTACCGATGCGGACGTGGACGGATTCCAGATCCGTACTCTGATCCTCACCATGCTGTACAGTCTGGCCCCCACCCTGATCCGGGAAGGCAAGGTGTTTATCGCGGAAACGCCGCTTTATGAGATTAATTGCAAGAACGACACCTATTTCGCGTATAACGATGCGGAAAAAGCCGATGTTTTGGAAAAGCTCGGGGATGTGAAATACACCATCCAGCGTTCGAAGGGATTGGGCGAAAACGATCCGGAGATGATGTCTCTGACCACGATGAATCCCGCCACGAGACGGCTGGTGAAGGTCGAGCCGGAGGACGAGGCCGCGACCGAGTGGATGTTCGACGTGCTGCTCGGGGACAATCTGGCGGGGCGGAAAGAATTTATCGCCGACCGGGGCGGGCTTTATCTGGAAATGGTCGACGTGAGCTAATCCGCAAAATCAAATTGACGACAGAGAGTGATGACGACTATGAAAACCCTGCACCGCATCGGATACGTCCAGGGTGCCGACGGCCCCACCGCCTTGTATGTAACCGCCAGCAAGCCGGAGCTGTTCGTCGCCGGCGCCGCCGTTCTCTCGGCCTTTGTGTGCGCAGGGGCGCTGCTGCTGCATTTTCTGACGAACGAAGGCCGTCGGGGATAAAAAAGCCTGACGGAATAAAGGATGGTTGAACAATGGCGAAAAAAGCGAAAAAGGCCGTGGCCGGTCTGGATAAGCTGCCGGAAAACGCCCATATCATGGGCTCCGGATTGGTGGAACGGCAGCAGATCACCTCCACCCTCGAAACCAATTACATGCCCTACGCGATGAGCGTCATCCTGTCCCGGGCTATCCCCGAGATCGACGGCTTCAAACCCTCTCACCGCAAGCTGCTTTATACCATGTACAAAATGGGACTGCTGAGCGGGGCCAGAACCAAATCGGCCAACATCGTCGGCACGACGATGAAGCTCAATCCCCACGGCGATGCGGCGATTTACGATACCATGGTGCGGCTGTCCCGCGGCTACCAGTCGCTGCTGAATCCTTACGTCGATTCCAAGGGGAATTTCGGCCGGGCGTATTCGAGCGATATGGAATACGCGGCTTCGCGGTATACCGAGGCCAAGCTCGAGCCCATTGCCGGGGAGCTGTTCCGGGATATCGACAAGGATACCGTCGATTTTGCGGACAACTACGACGCCACCATGAAGGAGCCCACTCTGCTGCCCGTCACCTTCCCCTCGATTCTGGTCAACAACAACATCGGCATCGCCGTCGGCATGGCGAGCTCCATCTGCTCCTTCAACCTCACCGAAGTGTGTGAAACCGCCGTTGCCCTGATGAAGGACCCGGATGCCGATGTCACCGCCACCCTCAAAGCCCCGGATTTTCCGGGCGGCGGCCGGATCATCTACAGCCGGGACGAGATGCGGAAACTGTACGAGACCGGGCGGGGCAGCGTCCGGGTGCGATCGGTCTACGCCTATGATAAAGAAGCCAACTGCATCGATATCACCGAGATTCCGCCCACCACCACCGTCGAAGCCATCATCGCCAAGCTGGCGGAGCTGGTCAAAGCGGGAAAAATCCGGGAGATCGCGGATGTCCGCAACGAAATCGGTCTGGACGGCCTGAAAATCACGATCGATCTCAAGCGCGGCACCGATCCCGATCGTCTGATGACCCGGCTGTTCGCTATGACGCCGCTGGAGGACAGTTTTTCCTGCAATTTCAATATCCTCATCGCCGGGGCGCCTCAGGTGCTTGGGGTGCGACGGATCTTGGAGGAGTGGACGGCATTCCGGATGGAATGCGTCTGCCGCCGGGTGGACTTTGATCTCAGGAAGGCGAAGGACAAGCTGCACCTGCTCCGGGGCCTCTCGAAAATCCTGCTGGACATCGATAAGGCCGTACGGATCGTCCGGGAGACCGACGAGGAATCCGAAGTGGTTCCCAACCTGATGATCGGCTTCGGGATCGACGAGATTCAGGCCGAATACGTGGCGGAGATCAAACTGCGTCACTTAAACCGGGAATACATCCTCAAGCGCACCGAGGAGATCGACAAGCTGGAAAAAGACGTGGAGGAGATGGAGGATATTCTGCGCCGGCCCGAGCGGGTGCGGGCGATCATTGTGGAAGAACTCCGGGCCGTGTCTGCAAAATTCGGGAAGCCCCGCCGCAGCCTACTCCTGTATGCCTCCGAAATCCAGCAGGCCGCTGCCGAAATCGAGGAGGAAGTGCCGGATTATCCCTGCACGCTTTTCTTCACGGCGGAAGGCTATTTCAAAAAAATCACGCCGCAGTCCCTGCGGATGAGCGGTGAGCAAAAGCTTAAGGAAGGGGACCGGATTGTGCAGGCGGTGGAGACCTCCAACAACCGGGATTTGCTCTTCTTTACCGATGCCGCGACGGTTTACAAGGCCAAGGCGGCGGATTTCGCCGATACTAAAGCGAGCGTGATGGGGGATTATGTCGCTACAAAGCTCGCCTTTGAAGAAGGCGAAAACGCGGTGGCGATGGTGGTGACGGCCGATTACAGCGGGTATTTGCTGTTCTTTTATGAAAACGGCAAGGCCGCCAAAGTGGAGCTTTCCGCTTACGCGACCAAGACCAACCGCCGTCGGCTGGTCGGGGCGTATTCGGACAAATCGCCTCTCGTGGCGGTCCGTTTCGTCCCGCAGGACACGGAATTTATGCTGCAGTCGACATCTGGCCGCCGTTTGCTCGTGCATACCGGCGCGATTGCGGCCAAGTCCACCCGCAGCACCCAGGGGGTCCAGGTGATGACTCTCAAGGGTCAGCACCGCCTCAAGGACGTCGCCCCCTTCTCCGAGGGCATGGTGACAAAGCCAGACCGCTACCGCACCCGCAGTCTGCCTGCCGCCGGGGCGATGCCTCTGGCGGAAGATATCGGTGAACAGCTCACTTTGGAATAGACCGCTGCTTTAGAAGCCGTCCGGATTTTCCGGACGGCTTTTGTTTGCCTATTGGACGCCGGACGGGATAACAGAAACGATTGGAATTTCCGGTATATTTCAATATCCGTTTATGAAATACTAAAATATACACAAATTCGATTGACAAATGGTGGGAAATATGCTTATGATGTACATAGAGGGAGGGGATAGAGATCCATCTTGAGTAGGGGCCGAAAAACGAAGAGAAAAAGGGGGAAAAACAGCATGAAAACGAACCGATTCAAAAAGCCGCTCCGGTTGTGCGCTTGGCTCTTGGTATGGACCATGCTGGCATCGGGTCTGATGATGACCCCATTGGCGGAGGAGTCTGCGGAAACGGCGGTGAGCGCATCAAGCGTTTCCATCGAACGGCGTCCGATGATTGTGTCGGAGGATGTATCCAAACGCGGCCCCAATGAAAAGCACTTTCTCTGTGATGACCGCAGGGAAGAGTCCCCCGCCTAAAAACGCCGTCGGCGTTTTTTCCCCCTTTAAGGTTTGGCGAACGGCTATCAAGACGACGTTCATAGGCTGCAGGATGGTGAATGGGTCGATATCACCTTTGATCTCGCCCGGCAGCCGCATACAATCGTGCCCGTCAGCGGGGATTCGGTTGCATTCGCCGCCGAAACGCAAGGAATCGCCGTTCCCTTGGTGTCGATGTCGGAAGGGGAATCCTCCATCAGCTGGACGTTGGTGGGCGTCGACGGAGAGAGTCGGCCGCGCCCGCTCATGAGTTCTGCCGCTGTCGTTACCGATTCGCAGACGCTTGCGGAAAAGGCCTATTTGGAAACGGAGGCCGCGGCGGCAGCCGACACGCTTACGCTGGAGGCCTTGCAGCAGAAAGCGGCACGAATAGAGAATGCACGTTCCGCGTCAACGGCCGGCCGGGAGGATATTGCCGCATTGAACGAAGAGATCGATGCGTATAATCGGCAATTCCTGAACCGGGTGTGTTTTGCGGAATCGGCCGTCACCTATCCCGACGCGTTGGGCGAAGGGGTTGATGTTCGATATACCGCGTCAGAAGGCCGTATTAAAGAAGACGTCGTCGTGAGTGCTCCGGGCTTGCTGACGGGATATACGGCGGTCGTACAGCTGAATGGCCTGCAGGCCGCCGCCGATGCGCAGGGCGGAATCTCCTATACCGATGAAAACGGACGCGTTGTTTTTAGAACGGCGCCCCCGCTCATGGTTGACGATAACGGGATCCCGTCTGAGGACATCGGAGTGGTTCTCGAGATGCGGGACGGTGCCGCCCATGTCACCTACACGCCCGATTCGTCTTGGATGGAAGCGCCTGAGCGGGCCTATCCCGTTGTGCTCGATCCGCTTTACACCAACACGCTGGCGCAGAATGTCCAGATCGACACCTATGTGCACAGCGGCAACACCAGCTCGGGTCAGAATGACAGCCTGACGACCCTGTACGTAGGCAACCGCCCTGTCAGCGGCACCCGCCGTCCGCACTATGCCTATTGGCGGATTAAACGGGCGAATATGCCGCAGCTTCCCGCCAACACCTATATCACCTCGGCAACGTTTTCCGCGCGCCTTGTCAACGGAACTTCAAGCCGGGGAGCCATTCAGCTTTACGCCGTGAATTCCGCTGCGGGGGAATGGTCGGGCAGCAATATGCTGTGGTCGGGGAAGCCGGCGTTGGGCTCCTATATCCAAACCTGGGCGGCAAACAGCAGTCTGTCGAGCGGCGATCTCACGATGAGCGCCGATGTTACCGATATCGTGATGGGATGGTATGCCAGTTCCCAAGCGACCAATGCGGGATTTGCGCTCCGATATGCGTCGGATAGTGTAGCGGATCACAACGCCATGTATTCCAGCGATTACCGCGGCACGAATTATCTGGAGTGTATCCCCCAACTGGTGATCTATTATGCCAGTCCGACGCGCACCATTGCAGACGGTGTGTATTTTATCCGCAACCGGCAGAGCGATATGTATCTGGATCTGACCGGCAACGGCGTAACCAACGGCACACTGGTCCAGCAATTCCCGGGAGGGGATTATCCGTCCGAGATGTGGAAGGTCACGTATTTGTCCTCAACCGGCAATTACAAAATCGAATCCTGTTTGGCGGAGGGAAGAGCGCTCGATTCATGTGGGGAGAGTAGTGCCCGGCCCGGCACACGCACCGTGATCTGGACAGTGGATGGAAATCCCGAGCAGCGGTGGCTGATACAGCCCAGAGGGAACGGGTATTATCAATTATCTCCGGAAATACAGTATCAGTTGGCCATTCAGCCCGAGAATGCATCCTCGTCCAGCAACGCCAAAATTGCTCTTGCGGAAAAAAATTACAGTTTCGCACAGCAATGGTATTTTGAATCGGTGAATATTGGGAACGGTGGAATTTACAGGCAGGTAAGCACAACGGAGCCAAACTGTTTTGGATATGCTTTAAAAATAAGTCAACCGGTTGGTTTACCAGTAAACCCATTTAACAAATCACATTATACGGAGGATCATATATCTGGAATTGAAAGTGCATTAAGTGACTATGTTAATTATCGTCGATTGGCTAGCCATGTCGATCCCATCCAAAGTAATGAGTATCGCATCGCCATTCGAGTTCCAAATGGTATAGATGGATGGATATTCCATGTGATTTACCAGTTGAACGATGGGAGCTGGGCAGGAAAAAATCATACCGGTCCAAGCAAACGACTGGGATGGGGCGATCCCGACATCACTCCCTATATGTGGGAGAACGATTTGTTTCCAGAATGGTGTGGAACCGTCTATTATGCAATACGGTCGAAATGAGGTGACGGATTTGAAACGGATCATGTTATGCGGTTTAACAATCCTATTTATGGTGACGGGAGTGTCCTGTACGATGACGTCAAAAGATCCGAACACTTCAGCAACGGAAATCACCGAGCCCTCCTGGTTTTCCTCATCACAAATGGAGGACCCCAATGCATTGGAAGATATATTGAGTCGTATAGATAATGAGACACCTTATCAGGAGTTGATCACAAAGGAAATTGATGTACATTTATTCATGCAGAAATACGACCCGAACCTGTCGAAGACTGCGACGATGATTCCGAGATTAATTACACAGATAGACCATGATTTTGGTGTTGAATGTCTGCGCAAAACGGAAGCGGGTGCTCTGTACAGCGTACATAAGATGAAGCAGGGCGGTCTGTTATATGTGTTTTATCGCACCAAATCAAGCAATGAAGCGGGCAAATATGTGGAGGTCAAAAGTTTATATTGTGTTAAAAAGAAGCTATGCTATGCGGATTTTTCATCGGTGGAAAAGGGAACTTCCCTGAAAAAAGTGACAAAAATTGATCCGGTCACTCAGATCTATGCGGACCGCGACTACGCACAGGATATATTATATATGCAGTATTCATGCCATTATTTAGAAGACGGCATACTGCTGATTGGTTATGCCGATGAAAATGGCAAACTGGTGGTTGATGGGACGCGTTATTATCCAGATTTTCAGGTGGATTTGGTGCTATGGGCAGAGGAGAAGATCGAGCCATACGACGGGCATATACTGCCGATTGACAGGATCGATTCGTGACGAAGGAACGCCGCATATGGATGGACGTGAGCGACCCATCCATATGCGGGGTATTCGGAAAGCTGTGGAACGATTTATTTTGCGGTCAGGAGGTGGTAAGGATGAAAAAACGGCTGATTCTACTCTTGTTTACATTTGTTTGTTCCCTGGCCGCCTGCCGGTCGGATCCCCTGAAGCACACCTATACCGCTGCATCCCCCTCCTCGGAATCCACGAAAGAAGATGAACGGCAAAGTAAGCCTCCGATCGATAACCGTACACCCGTGGAACCATCGGAAGAAGCGATCGACATCCACTTTGTGGTGGAAAAGTACCTTCTGAATAGTCAGAATGTCCATCTCTCCGATATTGCCGCGGGAATTGGGATCGATACCCTCCGCGAGACAGAGGCCGGGGCCTTGTACAGTGTGCACCCGGTTAAACAAGGAGGGCGCCTGTTCATCTTTTATGTAAATGAAGAGAACAACAGTCTCATGCAATGGTTCTATGTAAACAAAAGCGTATCATATAAGGACTTTGAGATGATCCAAGAAGGCGTATCCATCGATGATGTTAAGAGAGTGGATCCCGCTGCACAGATTTTTGAAAATATATATAATGCCAATGAGGATTGGCAAAAAGATGGCTACGCGATGTCTTGGCATTATTTGAGTGACGGGATTCTGGAATTGGGTTACAAAATGGAAAACAATAAGCTGATCGTCTTATCTAAACAATTCAGCGGCGATTTTGAAGTACATCGGTACAATGCGGACAAAAGTCCCATATACGACGGGCATATACTGCCGATTGACAGGATCGATTCGTAGCGAAAGGACGCCGCATATGGATGGATTTATGCGGTCCGTCCATATGCGGCACAAAAAGGACCCGAAATGAGGTGACGGATTTGAAACGGATCATGTTATGCGGTTTAACAATCTTATTTATGGTGACGGGAGTGTCCTGTACGATGACGTCAAAAGGTCCGAACACTTCAGCAACGGAAATCACCGAGCCCTCCTGGTTTTCCTCATCACAAATGGAGGACCCCAATGCATTGGAAGATATATTGGCCCGTATAGACAATGAAACGCCTTATCAGGAGCTGATCACAAAGGAAATTGATGTACAGCGGTTTGTGCAAACGTATGACCCCAATCCGACAACCGCCATTACCAATCCTCCGCGGTTGATTACAGCGATGGATAACGCGTTCGGTATTGAATGTCTGCGCAAAACGGAAGCGGGTGCCCTGTACAGCGTACACAAGGTGAAGCAGGGCGGCCTGCTGTATGTGTTTTATCACACCACATCGGACGATAGAAAAGGCCAATATGTTAGTATTAAAAATTGGTACTATGTAAAAAAGAAGCTATGCTATGAGGATTTTTCATCGGTAGTCAAGGGAACATCTCTGAATAAAGTGAAGGATATTGACCCGGTTGCCAAGTTTTATGTAGATCGTGCATATCAGTATGACAAAGCAGGAAATGCATTGTCTTATCATTATTTGGAGGATGGTATTCTGTGTATCGGTTATACGAATGAAAACGGCAAATTCATAGTGGATGGGATGCGCATCTGGTCGGATTTTCACGTGGAAGAAGCAAACTATGAGGCTGCCAAGATCGAGCCATACGACGGGCATATACTGCCGATTGACAGGATCGATTCGTGATTAAAGGTGTTTACGCTGGACTTTTGAATGTCATCCCCAGATAAAAGAAAACCGCTGCCGGACGGAGTGTATCCCGTACGATAGCGGTTCCGGCAGCGGATACGGCAAACGCAAGATTGACATGTATCTGTGCCGAACATAGCTTGCCCAGTTTTTCGGATATTCATGCGCGCAGACATCAAAAGCCATAAAATTTTAAAAAAAAGAAATGGCAAGAAACCCCTTGCGTTTCATGACAATCTGTGGTAGTATATATCGGTACTCTTGTGTCACAATAACCGAGGAGGACTAGAACCATGAGCGTTTGGCAATATATTATCGGAGCGGTGCTGATCGTTTTTTCGTTGCTCATTATCGCCATTGTGCTGTTGCAGGAAGGCCGTCAGGCCAATCTGGGAGCCATTGCCGGAGCGGCGGATTCCTTTATGGAAAAAGGCAAGGCTCGGACCTTGGATGCAGTGTTGGCCAAGTGGACGAAATATATTGCCTTCACCTTCTTTATCTTGGTGTTCGTCGCCATGCTGCTGACGAAGTTTCTGTAAAATAGGAAAGATGATCGGCGCCTCGCTCTTTTGAGCGAGGCGTTTTTTCAAAAAGGTATATTATACCGCCCGAGGGGCTGGAGGATGGTGACAAGATCATGAGCCGACAACAAGGAAAAAAACAGACAGGCGCCAGCCGGCGTTTGATGAAATCAGGGACAACATCACATCAGGCGGATTTGAAGGAACGCCTGATGCGCAAACTCAGTCAACGAAAAAAAGGGTTGACGGCGGACATGCTGGCGGGCGAACTGCGGATCCGAAAGGATGATCGACCGGCTTTGCTTGCCCTTTTGTCTAAGCTTGAACACCAGGGAGACTTGGAAAAAAGCAAAAAGGGCAAATATCGGCTTCCTAAAACAGCCGGCTGCGTACAGGGGCGTCTGCTGTCGCTCTCCCGCGGATTCGGATTTGCCAAACTGGCGGAAGGACAGGATTGCTTTATAGCCGGACGGAATCTTGGCGGTGCTCTGCCGGGAGATACCGTTCTGATTCGTCTGGGAAGCTTTGATGAGCGGGGGCCCCAAGGCGCGATTGTCGAAATTGTGGAGGAAGGCAGCCGGCTTTTCAGCGGTCGGTTGGTACAGGAAGAAGGCGGGTATGCGGTTCAGGCGGATGCCTCCATCCGGTTTCCTGTTCCGGTAAAGCGATCGACATTGGGCGGGGCCGCAGCGGGGGACAAGGTGCGCTTTTCTCTTTTCTATTCGTCCAAAGGCGAACTGACAGCCCGCATAGAAACCCTATATGGCAGTGCCGATTCGGCACTGGTGTGCGCGGATGCCATTGTGGACAGTATGGGGATTCCGAGCGAATTTCCTGCCGCTGTTCTGGCGAATGCGGAAGCCCTGCAGGTCAGGGGGATCCCCGAAGAGGAAAGACGGAACCGGGAGGATCTCAGAGAATGGCCGATATTCACCATCGACGGCCGGGATGCCAAAGATTTGGATGATGCAGTTTCACTGGAGAAAACCGGAAACGGCTGGCGGCTCGGCGTGCATATTGCGGATGTGTCTCATTATGTCACGGCTGGATCTCCGCTGGACCGGGAAGCTTTGGAGCGGGGGACGTCGGTATATTTTGCCGACCGGGTCATTCCCATGCTGCCGGAAGCGCTCTCGAATGGTCTGTGTTCGCTGAATGCCGGAGAGGATAAGCTTACCCTCTCCGCCCTTTTGACTCTGGATGAGCAGGGCGAATGCCGCGATTTTCGATTGGTGAAATCCATTATCCGTTCAAAAGTGCGTGGCGTGTACAGCGAAATCAACGATCTTTTTCAACAGACGGCGACGGCGGAGATCCAGGAGAAATATCGCCCGGTTTGGCCGTCCCTCGAGGCGATGCGCCAGATGGCCCAAAAACTGCGCGAAGCTGCCGAGACGCGAGGCACCGTGGATTTAATCAGTGCGGAAGCCCAATTTACCCTGGACGATGAGGGGCATCCGCTGCTGATTCAGCCGCGTATTACCGGAGAAGCCGAGGGGATGATCGAACAGTTCATGATTGCGGCCAATGTAGCGGTTGCGGCCTTTGCCAGACAAAAAAAGCTGCCGTTTGTGTATCGGGTGCATGAGCAGCCAAACGCGGAAAAATTGGAAATTTTGGCGGATTTGGCCAAATCCCTAGGGCTGAAAACGTGTTTGCCGGAATCCGATATTCCACAGATGAAGCTGCGGACATTGATGGAAGAGGCCCGTGACACCCCCTATGCGAGGCTCATATCCAACCGTCTTCTCCGATCAATGGCGAAAGCGTTTTACAGCCACAATCCGCTCGGGCATTATGGATTGGCGCTGGCCGATTACTGCCACTTCACCTCTCCCATCCGCCGCTATCCCGATTTGGCGATTCATCGGATTTTGTCGGACGTTCTGGCATCCACGCCGCGCGCGGTTCTTTTTAAACGATATGAAGGCTTTGTGTCGGCCGCCGCCGACCAATCCTCGGCTTGTGAAATCCGGGCGATGACGGCGGAACGGCAATGTGAAGATTGTTATAAGGCCGAGTATATGGCGGGATATTTAGGCAAGATCTTCACGGGAGTAATCAGTTCCGTAACCGAATTCGGGGTTTATGTAGAACTGCCGAATACGGTGGAAGGACTGGTCCGCGCCGAGCTGCTCAGCGAAGCTATGGGAATGCCGCTGTCCTATGATGATGTGGCCTCTCTTTGCGATCCGACTGGAAAACGCCGGTTTACAGTGGGGGACAGCCTGACCATACAAGTGGCCTCTTGTGATATATCGGCTGGATTTATCAATTTTGTGCCGGCCTAGGCAATATGAGAAAGCCGCCCCTGCGTTGAACGCAGGGGCGGCCGATTTTTATTCAAAAGAGGTGGACAAACTCTGAATGATCCGAACCCGTTTATCCATCGCGATCCGGTGTATCTGTTGTTTAGTCAGCTCTGCCTCAATATAGGCCGTGATACCGAGACCGGCTTTCCAGCCTTGAGTTTTAATCTGCGGCAGCCGCAGGGCATAATGCCGTTTACCCCCGATGCGATGACGTTTGCATAAGGTGTCCAGATCCAGCCCAATATATTCACCGACTCTCATGTAAATGGGAAACGTTTTGTCGTATATGTTTTTCCATTCCGTGTGAGACATCGGGCTTTCCCACTGATGAGTGGCCAACGGGACAAAATCCTCTCCCTCTGGAAGATCATAACCATCCAACAAGGTAATGAGTTCAATTTCGCGATACAGTTCGTGATTGGAGGCCCAGTTCGTCGTGTTGTCGAGTACGGTACAGACACGGACAACTTTCGTATCGTAGGCTCCCATCTCATTCAGATCGGCCGCCAATGCAGGATCGATACAATGGCGAATCTTTGCAGAGCGGCCGGGAGAACGTTTGACAGTCTGTACAGCTGTCTTCAGGCCAAGTTCATTGGTTCTGGCCTTTTCCAATACGAGGGGCGCCGACGAATCGATGCGAAGCGTCCGTTCTGCGATCATGTCATATCCTCCTCTTAACAAACGTCATTTTTCAGCTGCGGAATTTCGAACGCAAACATCGATGCGTTCAGGCAGACAGGTTATGGAGATTCGCTACATCATCCGCCGACATGGAATCCGTCACTGTGTGTTTCCGTTAACGAGACGTTTCTTAAGCCGCACCTTAAAGAAATCGCCGAAGGACAAATTGCAAACCCCTTGCCGTTCCGGTTTGCCGGGATCCCCGCGGGAGTGCCCTTGATTTGTTCTTTTACGGAAATCAACATCTCCATAACCTGTTCCCGAACCCAGGAATGTTTTTCATTCCGCTCTTTATTCGTTTTGTGTCGAAAAAACACTGATGAATTTTTTGGAAAAAACAAAAAACATATAACTTTAGACATGACACCAAAAATTTGAGTTAGAAATCGTGAAAATAAGCGAACAAATAAAGAAAAAGCAGCCGCTGTTCAGGCGGCTGCTTTTTTTAAGTAAGGATTCGCTTAATACCCGCTCCAAGATACGCCAAAATAGCCGTTGTATCCGAAATTAGCAACCTGGCTAACCTCAATGCGGAAGGTGTTGGCTCCTAAGGTCGGGAAGCCGACACGTTCGAAGTTTCGGCCGGCTCCTTCTGTACTGCTCTTGACGAGTTCACCAGTGGAGTTGTTGTATACCCGCAGATCCAGATCGGGCGGATAACTGTAGATCGTGCTGGGGGTACCCGTATGGTCACTGGAAGAGAACTTCGCGTAGTTCAAAAAGGCAAGACCCACCCAGTAATAACTGGAGCCGGCAGGAGTCGAGAAGGTATAGGTATAGGTGGTGCTGCTGCCGGTGGTATAATTGTATCTCACCTGGCCGTTATAGGCCGCCTCCCAGGATTTTTTGGCATCCACGTTTCCGGCACCCCACGTCCGCCAGCCGAGGCTGTTGGGAAAGAAATAATTTTCATTGCAGGAGTTGACCAGCGCGGCCTTGAGCGCATCCTGGCGGAATTTCAAACTCGAGTTAGCCTGGCACATATAAACGACGATGCCGGTGACATAGGGTGCGGCAAAGCTGGTGCCGCTGGGATTGACATAGGTATCGCCGATGTACATGCTGATATCCACGCCGGGTGCCATGACGTCCGGTTTGTAAGCGACGCCCGAGGGGGGATCCATATTGTAGGAGGACCAGGAGGGAATGGTGTACTGGGACGGCGCGTGTCCGCCCTCGGGATTAAACGCCCCCACCGTGATCGCATTAAATGCCATGGAAGAGGACATGACACCGGATGAACCGGAATTGCCAACCGCACATACGAGGTGTATGTCGTGGTTAAAGGCGATATGATCGAGCCATTTGGCTGAGAAGCTGTAGGTGTTGTACGCGTAACTGCCGAGTCCGGCGCTGATATTGATGACGTTGACGCCCTGCGACAGCAGCCATTCGGTGTTGGTGATATAGTCTCCTACATAGGCGGCATAATAGGTCGCGTTCGGCGCCATGGTCATGACGATCTTGGTCACTTCTTTGGCGTGCATACATTCGTCATAATTGGATGTGCCGCCGGACTTGACCGTGATGGAGGAGGGAAGCCCGGTGGTGTCGTAAATGTAGCCGTCCAAGATCCCGACCTTGATGCCGCCGCCTTTATAGTTTTTGGTATCGCGGACATAATCGGCGTACATGCAGAGGACGCCGTTGTCCAGACCCAGGATGGAGGAAGCCGCGGCCGCAGTGCCATTCGGCTCGGCATTGGGGGCTTCCCCGGCTTCTTCGTCCGACGCATCGGAGGAGGGATGGGAGATCGTGCGTTCGTCGGCGAGAGCGGCGCCGTCCTCGTAGAGATCGAGATAGGTGACTTCGCTGTACCCGGCCAGGCTGTAAGCCTCACTCTGGGACACATTGGCCAGAATCAGAGGGGAATACTGGCTGATGTAGAGAATATCCTCTTCCGCGAAATGCGCAGCCGCATAGGTCTCGTTTTGTTCGGCGTATAAGGTACGCGCTTCCAGGCGTTTGGCCTCTATGTACGCCTGTACGGTGTTGTCTTCGTCATCGGAAGGTTCGTTGTCCGCCAGCGGCATGGTCGCAGACGCCTGGACATTGGTCAGAGGCGCCGAGAGGGCCGCCGCGTCCAGCAGGCCGGAGCTCTGCGCCGCCGCCGCTTTGGCCGGGGTGAAATCCACATCCTCCAGCCACACGGCGGCAGGCACCTTTACTGTATCGGAGGTGCCGGACGCACGATTCGCCATACTGCGGGCTTGGGGAGCGGCCTGCTGAAACGCCTCCAGCAGCAGGGGCGAAATTTTTGCCGCATCGTTTGTCCCCGATCCCGAGTCCTGCGCGAGAGCCGCAAACTGGAACAAAAACACCGTCAAAATACCGAGGCACAGTCCTTTCCGCGCCCGCTTGGTCCACCTTTTCATCCACTTCATTTTCTTCACAAGTCCCCTTTCTTTTTTCCCATATCCCAATCCGACCGTGCTACAACATGAAACAGACCTCCTTTTATAAACTTATATAGAAACACCAAACGCACCACAAGCCGGCACGTTTCCGTACCGGCTCATGGCTGTCGAGTGTTTCTGTCTCATATTAGTGCAACGTAACGGTTTCGGTGATTGTCTGAATGTACCGAACCCCGCCGTCCTGCGCCAGCTGCTGCAGCTGCGCCTTGGTGACAACGCAGTCGACACTCGCCTGAGTGTTCAAATGGCCCCGCCAGGTGAAGTTGTCGCCGAGAGGCGGGAGGTCCTGCGAATCGTCTCCCGGAAAACTGAATTGCGTGTATTGATCGATTTTTTCCGTGATGCCGTTCCGGGTGCACAACGCTTCGACTTGTTGTTTCAGGAAAGACCTTCCCAGGTCTTCAATGGCCTGGTTGTTTTGTTTCCACTGCTGAACCTTGGCGATAAATTCGGCGGATGCGGCTTCTTCCGCGGAGGAGGGGGTGGGTTTGGGCAGGAGA
>CABQAA010000016.1 GCA_902461995.1 uncultured Oscillospiraceae bacterium
GGGTATCGCGGTGGACGATAACGACTGCGTGTATGTTCTCGATTATGAAAAAGGGATTGTCCAGTCCTTTTATCCCACATCTTTTGCCAATATGACGCATCAGGCGATGAGCCTGTATGACCGCGGCCAGTACGAAGAAAGCATGGCATACTGGAAACAGGTGCTGCAGCTTTCCGGCTCCTCTCAGGTGGCGCATTACGGACTCGGCCAGTGCTACATGAACTTAAAAGATTACGAAAATGCGGCCTACCACTTTAAAATTGCGTCGGATCAACTCTCCTATTCGGATGCCTACTGGGAACTGCGGGACCAGTGGATGACGGAGCATACGATTTTTGTGGTCCTCGGCGTCTTGCTGCTGTGTGTCCTGCTCGGTTTCCTGGTGCATAAGCGCAAGCACAAGGAAGGCAAATACGTCTATTCGCCGTATGTCTGCCCTCCCGGCAAGGGATTGTGGGCGGATCTCAAGTTTATGACCTTCTCCTGCCGGCATCCCATTGACGCGGCTTTGTATATCAAGAGCGGTCAAAAGGTCTCGACCTTCAGCGCGATCCTGGTCGGCATTTTAGGTGTGCTGGTTTACCTGTTTGATTTCGTTTACCGCGGTTTCATTTTCAATCAAAACAACCTGCGATACACCCAGTACACGGTACAGGTCGCGATGATTGTTATACCGGTTGTTCTCTGGGCGGTCTGCAACTACATGATCGCCACCATCCACGCCGGTGACGGCACGTTCATCAAGGTGTTTCGTTCCACCATCTACGCATTCAGCCCCTATATTCTGATTACCCCGATCACCACAATTCTGTCGATGGTCCTGACCAAAGACGAAGGCTTTATTCTTAGCATCATCAGCAATGTAGTGATTGTCTGGGTGGTGATCACCCTGTTCCTCTTCATCAAAAAGGTGGAGGACTTCACGTTCTGGGAGACGGTCAAGAACATCCTGATCACCATCTTCCTGATCATCGTGATTCTGATTGCGGCGGCGCTGATCTATTCGCTCTGGAATTCCATTTCCGAATTCCTCGTGTCTATCTACAGGGAGGTGTTCTATCGTGGGCTCAACAAGTAAGATCCTGGCTGGGATTGCCGCTGCCGCTCTGCTCTGCGGTTCCGTCGTCCTGGGGGATTCCGATGTAGCCGGAAACGATATCGGATACGATCTGCCCGGCGTGATCGCCAACTTGGAGGTGCATTCCGCCCGCCACTCCCGTGTGGAGGATTTTGCCGAATCCCTGCGGGCCCTGTCTACCGATGGATACGAGCTTTTGGTAGAGGATAACGCCGCCGCTGTGTATCTCAATAAAGAGAACGCCTCCATCCGGGTGATGGACAAGAAAAGCGGCTATGTCTGGGGCGGTCTTGAAAACAACGAAGGGATGAACAAAACCTGGACATCGGTCGGCAACGGGATCGTGGCGATCGACTTCATCGATTCCAAACTGGTGGCGAAGAAGCAGGGGCTCGGTTATCCGAAGGAAACCTCGTTCGATTACAAGGTGAAGGGAAAAAGCGTGGAATTCCACGCGAAATTCACGAAATACGGCATTTCTTTCCCCTTCACCATGACGCTGGACAACGGCAATCTGCGGTTTGAGATGGATACGTCGGATATTGTGGAAACCGACAAATACCAGCTCCAAAACGTCTATTTCATCCCCTTCATGGGAAGCACAAAAGGCGATGAGGTGCCGGGATACTTCTTTCTTCCGGATGGCTCGGGGGCCCTCATGCGGTTCCAGAAAAACAGCTCCTACAACGTGGTATACGATCAGAGGATCTATGGCAAGGACTACGCCATCGATCAGACGGCGCAGACCAACGACCTGAAGTCTTCCCGCCCCAACGACTTTCTTACGGATGAAAACAACATCACCCTGCCGGTTTTCGGAGGGGTGCAGGGCGTAAAACAGCACGGGTTTGTAGCCGAAGTGACCGACGGGGCCGAATTCGCCGCCATCATGGCGACGCCGGCCGGTATGACTACCGACTACAACTGGATCACCTCCCGCTTCATCATCCGGCAGAACTACATGCAGCCGACGTCGAAGAGCGGATCGGGCGTACAGGTTACGCAGAAGGTCCCCAACGCCTTCACCGCCTCGGTCGAGTATCATTTCCTGGACGGCGACGATGCCGATTACGTCGGAATGGCCAAGTGGTACCGCAGCCGTCTGCAGGAGCGGGGTGTCCTGACCAAAAAGACCGAAGATGCCGCCGCTGGCATTCCCATGCAGCTCGATCTGGTCATGTCGGATGTGAAGAAGGGGTTTCTGTCCAACAGCACGACCGCTATCACCACCACGGAGCAGGTGGCGAAGCTGATGGATACGCTGAAGGAGCAGGGGATCACAAACAACCAATATGTGCTCAAAGGATGGCAGACGGGCGGGCTGAACGGTTATAATCCGCAGAAGCTGGGCTTTGAGAAGCGCAGCGGCAAGGCGGGGGATTACAAGAGCCTGTCCGAGAAAGCCGGGGAACTCGGGGGAAATGTGATTTTCTATGAAGATCCCATGAACTTAACCCAGAAGCAGATGGTCTACTCCGGCAATACCGCCCACACCATGTCCCAGATGCCGATTCAAATTACGCTGGAAAACGACACCCTGCTCTATAACAAACGGCAGTTCATGGGTCTCGATGTCCTTGCGAACACGCTTGCGGATTCCCTGAACTTCTATCAGAAACAGTCGATCTCAAGCGTGGCGTTCGGCAGCCTCGGCAGTGTCCTCTATGCGGATCAGTACCGCAAAGAAGAGGTCTACCGCGATCAGGCGCTCAATCAACTGGTCGAGAATGTCGGGGCCTTCGCACAGAACCAGATCCGCCTTTCGTTTTATACACCGAATGCGTATATGCTTCCGTACTGCTCAGCCTACTACGACATGCCTCTGACGAACAGCCAGTTCCAGTTTGAAACCGATTCGGTGCCCTTCCTGCCGATTGTTCTCAAAGGCAGCATCGATTATTTCACCCCCTATATCAACGAGGGGCTCTTCTCCCAGACGGATATACTCAAAATGGTGGAATACGGCGCCTATCCCGCGTACATCCTCACCGGCAAGCAGAACTTCGATATTTCGGATACGGCGTCCAACCAGCTGTTCTCGACCTATATCGACGAGTGGGAAGGCAACATGGTCGACACTTACGGCAAGCTGAACAATGCGCTGCAGAAAGTGGCGGGAGCCACGATCGAGGACCGCGAGGTCTTGAAGGAAGGCGTTGTCCGGGTCACCTATTCGAACGGCGTCGACATCTATGTCAACTACTTGGGTACCGACTATGACGCCGACGGCCTGACGATTTCCGCACAGGATTATCTGGTAAGGGGGTAAGGGAATGATGAAAAAGAGCCAAGAACCGAAAGCCCCCAAAACCAGGCAGGTGGGGCAGCCGGCTGCCGGACCGTCGGGCAAACCGGCCGGCCGCCGCATGAAAAACAAGACCCGGAATATGCTGCTCGGCTATGCGTTCATTCTGCCCTGGTTTATCGGCCTTCTGATGTTCACGGCCTGGCCGGTCATATATTCGATGTATCTGAGCCTCTGCAAGGTCGCGGTGACCACCGGCGGCATCGATGCACAGTTTATGGGCTTTGTCAACTATGTCGAGGCTTTCCGCGAGGACATCAACTGGAGCGGCCTGCTGGTCAACCAGGCTTTGTATGTGCTGATGTGTACCCCGCTGATCATCGTGTTTTCCGTCATCATGGCTTTGCTTCTCAACCAAAAGGTCCGCGGCCGTCTCTTTTTCCGGGCCCTGTACTTTTTCCCGGTCATCATCATCAGCGGACCGGTTATGAAAGAGCTGCTGACTAACAACGCCTCCAGCGTCATCACGGCGGAAGGCAATACATTATACCAGATTTTTTCGCAGATACCGTATATCGGGGACGTGATTATCTTCGCGTTCAGCCAGCTCGTCCTGATCCTCTGGTATTCGGGTGTGCAGGTGCTGATTTTTCTGGCCGGCCTGCAGAAAATCGACAAATCCATGTATGAGGCGGCCCGCATTGACGGGGCCTCCGGCTGGGAGATCTTCTGGAAGCTGACGATCGTTCAGCTCAAACCCATGGCGCTGATCAATGCGATCTTCACCGTCGTCCAGCTGACCGGGTTTACGGACAACGAGGTCAACACCTATATCAGTTCCCAAATGTTTGAAAAAACAGGAAAAATCTATTCGTATTCATCGGCACTGGCTTGGAGCAACTTTCTCGTGGTGCTGCTGATCATCGGATTGGCGTTCCTGGTCTTCCGGAGTAAACGAGAGAAGGTGGCCAAAGCTTGAAAGCTGCATCGTATGATTGGCCGCTGCGAAAGGAAGGGTGGATGAGATGAATAAGCTCGCGCAGTCCGTTCGTTCGTCTTCCTTCGGAACCGCTGTTGGTCAAGCGGCCGATTCCACCAAAAATGTTGCACGCAAGATGAAGCTGCGCAAGCGTCTTTTCGGCGCCTTTGAATCGCTCGGCCTCGTCAAGACGCTCATCCTCTATTTTCTGCTGATCACGTTCGGATTCGTTTACCTCTATCCGCTGCTGTACATGATCATCAACAGTCTGATGACGGTGGATAATCTGATTGATCCGGCGGTTAACTGGGTGCCGACGTCTCTATACCTTGACAACTTTAAAGTGGCGTTCGGGGTTCTGGACTTCGGTCGGACCATCGGCTATTCGCTGCTTATTTCGAGTGTATGTGCCATTGCCCAGACCTTGATCGGCGCTATTGCGGGATACGGCTTTGCCCGGTTTGAGTTTCCCTGCAAGGGCCTTTTGATGGTGCTCCTCGTGGCAACCTTCATCATCCCGGAGCAGGTCACCATGGTGCCGCGCTACATCATGTTCAACGCCTACGGCATGAACAACTCACTGTGGCCGGTATTCCTGCCCGCATTTGTGGGGCAGGGCATCAAGGGTGCCCTCTTCATTCTCGTCTTCGTCATGTTTTTCAAGACCTATCCGAAGGCCTTTGACGAAGCGGCGGAAATCGACGGCGCCGGCAAAATCAAGGTGTTTCTGAGAATCGCGCTTCCCATGGCGGTCCCGGCGGTTGTGGTTTCTCTGATTTTCTCCTTTGTCTGGAATTGGAACGAGACCTTCAATATCTCCCTGTACAACAAGGATATTCAGACGCTGCCTATGCAGCTGAATATTTTTGTAGAACGGTATCGGGAGATGTATCCGACCACCGACGGCAGCGAGGTCAACCGCCTGAACGAAAGCATCCGGATGGCGGCGACCCTCATCACCATCACGCCGCTCATCGTCCTTTACATCGCGCTGCAGAAGCAGTTTGTCGAAAGTATCGAGCGAACCGGCATCACAGGTGAGTAATCTTAGGAAAGATTGTGGCAATTTATCACATTTTTCCTGGTCCTTACCCTCTAAAGGATTGAAAGCAACAAAATCTATGATAAAATAAAGGCGTCACGTGAAAAAAGTGAGGGGGAAAGAGGATCCGATATGAAAAAAATCACGTTAAAAGACATCGCGGAAGTTACGGGTCTGAGCATCAACTCGGTGTCGCGGGCGCTAAAGGATAAGGACAGCATTTCGGTGGAAACACGGAAGATGGTCCAGCAGGTAGCTAAGGAGATGGGGTATATTCCCAATTCTCTGGCGAGT
The DNA here is from genome assembly GCA_902461995.1 of uncultured Oscillospiraceae bacterium. Lineage (GTDB taxonomy): Bacteria > Bacillota > Clostridia > Oscillospirales > Acutalibacteraceae > UMGS1623. Next base: position 5,639 of record CABQAA010000016.1, read on the forward strand.
TCGATGCGGTCGGGGAGAACCGACAGCATCGCGATCGTTCTCGGCGAAATGGTCAACCCATACAACGCCTATCTGATGAATCATCTGACCACTCATCTGCATGACCGGGGCTACACAACCCTGATGTTCGTCACCAATCAGCGGCGTTCCCACGAGGAGCGCGCCGTGCAGACGGCGATCAGCAAGAATGTGGATGCGATCATGAGTGCGACCCAGCTTCGGCCCGAAAATATGGAGCTGATCAAGAATCACCATATCCCGTTTGTTCAGATCGGCCTTGTCTCGATGAAACCCGATTTCTGCCAGGTGAGTAAGGATGAATATCATTCGGGGTACATAGCCGCCCGGCACCTGCTTTCCAAGGGGCACCGCAAGATCCTGCGCATTATCTTCCCGGAAAAGCATTTCGCGTTTTCTCACGAGAGAATCCGAGGCTTCCGCCAGGCGTATGCCGAGTTCAACGTGCCTTTTGACGAAGAGCTGGTATACACCTATTACCGGGAGGATACCATCCAGCACATCATGGCCAGGGCGATGACGGAAACGCCGTCGTTCACCGCCGTGATTGCGGGAAACGACGTGCTGGCCTGGCAGGTGGTCGAGACCCTGAAGGACAAAGGGCTGCGTGTGCCGCAGGACTGCGCCGTGATTGGATTCGACGACCTGCATTCCTTCATCAGCGTCCCCTATGTGCTGACCTCCATTGCGTCCAATCTGTCCGATCTATCGCATCACGCCATCGACATGCTCATGGCGCAGCTCGACAATGAAATCACCACTCCCCGGATGTATATCGAGAGTACCTATCTGGTGGAGGGGGAAACCACGTAAAGGATGAATGTTATGCCAAGAGAGGAATACCCCCGCCCGCAATTTGTACGCGACCGCTTCATGGTTATCAACGGCACCTGGCAGTTCGCCTATGACGACGACGAAGTTTCGCTGCAGGAAGGCTGGTTCCAGCCCGGTAAAACTCTTCCCATGCAGATCGAGGTCCCCTTTGTCTATGAATGCGGCATGAGCGGGATCGGCTGCCACGAAGAGCAGCACGACACCGTGTTCTATAAGCGCCGGTTTGCCCTGCCTGAGGATTGGGCGGGACAGCGCATCCTCCTGCATTTCGGTGCGGTGGATTACCGCGCACGGGTATATGTCAACGGCACCTATGTGGGTGCGCACGAGGGCGGGCATTCCCCCTTCTCCTTCGATATCACCGACTGTTTGGTGGACGGTGAACAAGAGGTCTCGGTTTGGGTGAACGATCCTCTTGAAGACGAATCCATGCCCAGGGGCAAGCAGTATTGGAAGATTCAGGAACGGGGTATCTGGTACACCCGGTCCACCGGTATCTGGCAGTCGGTGTGGCTTGAGCCGGTTCCCGCCGTGCGGATCGATTCGGTTCGCTTTACCCCGGAGGTGGATTCCGGCCGGGTTCGGGTTCAGGTCCGGTTCCTCGGCGACACGGCCGGCACGGCTTTGCGCCTGCGTCTTTCCCTCAAGGGAGAGGAACTTCTTGAGGAGACGGTGCGGGTCGACGGCGATTCGCTGGAGATGACCTGCTCGCTGACGCAGAATCAGATCTTCCACACCAATACCCACGATGCGGGGATGTTTTGGTCCCCCGAACATCCCAATCTCATCGATGCCGATCTGGAGCTCCTCAGCGGAAACAACGCTGTGGACAGCGTGTCGAGCTACTTCGGCATGCGGAAAATTCACACCGAAGACGGCATGGTGATGCTCAACAACCGGCCGTATTATATGAAACTCGTCCTCGATCAGGGTTACTGGCCGGACAGCCTAATCACGGCTCCGGACGACGAAGCGTTTAAGACGGACATCGAGCTTTCCAAGAAGATGGGCTTCAACGGCTGCCGCAAGCACCAGAAAGCCGAGGATCCCCGGTTTCTGTACTGGGCGGATAAGCTCGGATACATCGTTTGGGGCGAAATGGCGGCGGCTTGTGTCTATAACGAAACCGCCGTGGCCCGCACCACCCGCGAGTGGATCGATCTCGTCGAGCGGGATTACAACCACCCGAGCATCTGCGTCTGGGTACCCCTGAATGAAAGCTGGGGCGTCCCGTATATCGCCCGCGACCCGCAGCAGCAGGCACACAGCATGGCGATGTATTACATGCTGAAAAGTCTCGATACCACCCGTCTGGTCATCAGCAACGACGGCTGGGAGCAGACCCATACCGACATCTGCGCGATCCACAATTACACCCACGGCGCCACGCCGGAGACCGAAAAGTACGCCCATTTCTGCCAGTCGGTTGGGGAGAAGGACGATGTCCTGCACGATGTTCCGGCCGGAAGGCCCGCTTATGCCAAAGGGTATGAGCACCGCGGCGAGCCGATCCTCATCACGGAATGCGGCGGGATTGCGTTTGATACCAGCTGCCCGGGTGGCTGGGGCTATACCAAGGCGGCGTCTCCGGAGGATTATCTGGAGCAGTATCGCCGCGTCATTTCGGCGCTTCTGCATTCACCGGCCGTGTTTGGGTTCTGCTACACCCAGCTGACCGACGTCGAGCAGGAGGTCAACGGCCTGCTGGGTTACGACCGCACACCCAAATGCGATCTGGATGAAATCAAGAAAATCAACAACGCTTACAGGCCCCGCGGTGTCTATTGACACCGCAGGGCCCATCCTGTATGGATAGATTAACGATAATTTTGAGAAGATTAACGATCACTTATAGCGGGTCCGGATTCTCTGGAGATGAGCCGCACCTGATCGGAGAGAACAGGCAGGGGCATTTTCTGTTTGACTCCGGTGGCAGGCCGATAACGCATACATAAGGAGCAGGATATGAGCAAGAAAAAATGGGCGGTCATCGGTTCTTCCGCCGGTGTGCTGCTGCTCGCGGGGGTGACTATTCTGGTTGTATTACTGAGTCAGGTGAAAACCATTCCATATGTCGAAGACGACGATTTCATTTCGAATTACACGTATAAAAATCAGCCGACGATGGGGGTGGGGGATCCTTACCTGTTTACCGACAACGGTCAGTATTATTTTACCGGAACCAACGACGGCGTCAGTTTCAATCTGCGGGTATCCACCGATCTGAAAAGCTGGAAACCAGTGGGAAAGATCTTTTCCAAGGACAGCAGCGGGGCGTGGGGGACCAAGGAGTACTGGCAGCCCCAGGTTTTAAAGGGCCAGGACGGGAAATACTACCTCTATTACTGCGCCCACTATCCATCCAGCGGATTTTCCCGCATCGGCGTGGCGGTAAGCGACACGGTCGACGGTGACTATAAGGAAGTTCACGGGAAGCCCCTGTTTGATCCCGGCTATTCCGTGATCGACCCCCATGTGTTCATCGACGACGACGGCCAGATTTACCTGTATTTTTCCCGCGGAGTCAGCCAAAATGTTGTGAACGGCATCAAAACCAGCCAGATTTATGTTGTGAAGATGAAAAGCATGACCGAGCTCGCGGACGATACAGAGTACACGCTTTTAACCACTCCTACGCAAGGCTGGGAGACCCAGAGCACCGGTACCCGCTGGAACGAAGGGCCGGATGTTCTCAAGCACAACGGCAAGTATTATCTCTTCATATCCGCCAACAATTTTGCCACACGGAATTATTCCATCGGCTACGCGATCTCCGACTCTCCGATGGGACCCTTTACCAAGGCAGAGGACAATCCGGTTCTCACGACGCCGCAGAAGCTCATTTCCGGCACCGGCAACAACAGCTTTTTTTACTCTGTGGACGGCAAGGAGCTTTTCACCGCCTACCATGCCCACCGTTTCCCCGATAAGCCAAGCGGCAACCGGGTGCTTTTTATTGACCGCTGCGGCTGGCGGAAAGACGGCACGTTTTACATCAATGGCCCGACCATTACCCCGCAGCCGCAGGTGTCGGGCGTGTCCGATCTGGAGCGGGTGACGGAAGGGGTGTTCACGGTCAAGGCCAGCAGTTCCGAGGACGGCTACCAACCGGAAAATGCCTATAACGGCCAAATCGGCGTGCATACCCGGCTGGCGATCTACGAGTGGGTCACGGCAGAGGGGGACGACGAACCGTATTGGGAGCTCACTTTCAAGCAGGCCCAGGAGACCGATGCTCTCTTTTTGTATGCGAGTTCTGTAGAGAACCGCCGGCCGGCCAGCTATGACGTGGTGATCAACGGCAAGACCGTTTACAGCGAGGTGCCGAGCAAAGAGCCCCCCGGTGAAGCTGCCATCTTGAAACTGGAGGAGACCACGAAGGTGAAATCCGTCCGGATCGTTCCTCACGATATGGGAGATGCGAAACGCATGGGGCTGGCAGACGTGCAGCTTTTTCGAATCGGCGGCGAAGCCTAACGGAATAAACCGACAGTTTGACAGAGAAGGAGAATGACGATGAGGAAACTACGTGCCGTCAGCGCTGCGCTGGCGTTCTGCATCGGTGCACTGATGCTGTGTTCCTGCGCGGTAAATCCCGACAAGATCGAGATCACGCCCATCGAAAAGCTGAACACCAGCCAAGGCGAGCTGAACGATCACGCCGAGGAGTGGAAACTCAGCCAGCTTGAGCCTAATTACCGTCAATACGTCGAGGTGGGATCCGATAAACTGCGCATTAAAAACGTGATCTATCCCCGCATCAAGAAGATGGCCGACGGCAACTACATCATGTTCTATCAGGACGGACAGATCGGATGGAATATCTATTACTCCTTAAGCTCCGATCTGGTCAACTGGAGTCTGGGATTAAAGCTTTTTGATTCCGTAAAGATCGACATCGACGGATCGGAAGACGACAAGTGCTATTCCACCTGTGATGCCATCGTGCTGGCGAACGGGGACATCATGGCGGTCGCCTCCTTCCGTTCAAACAAAAACTTCCGCAAGGACAACCGTTTTAACGGCCTGGCGATGCGGAAGAGCTCCGACGGCGGTAAGAACTGGAGCGACGAAAAGGTGATTTACACCGGTTCCAACTGGGAACCCTCCCTTCTGCAGCTGCCGAGCGGAGAAGTGCAGGTGTATTTCACCCACTCGGCCCCGAAAAATCAGCCTCAGATCGAGGCCGGCGTGCCCACGAGCCAGATTGTCGCCTCCTCCGGAACCGCCATTATCCGGTCCTTTGACAACGGCGAAACCTGGGAGCCCAATGTGACCGAGCCTCCCTATGCCGCCTGGCGTGTCTGCCAGCAGTACACCGAAACCAAGAACGGCATCAAGGTCTTCACCGATCAGATGCCGGTGGCGGTTCTGCTCAATAATTCGAATACCATTGCGGTGGTAAGCGAGTCGAAATTTATGAGCGGGACGAAAGAGATTTATTACATTACCATGGGATTCAGCGATGACAATTGGGCCAAGGAGCTGGGTATCGATGAAGAAGGACCTGTGGACAAACTGAAAAACATGTTTCTGGGATCGGCGCCCTATCTCCGGCAGTTTCCTTCGGGTGAAACCGTGCTGGCCAACGGCCGGAGCGGCGATCTGATGGTTCGGCTGGGGGATGCGGAAGCCCGTACCTTCGGTGATCCGATCAAGCCGCTGAAGGCGACGGGATACTGGGGCTCGCTCGAACTCGTACAGTCCCATATTATGGTGGCAACTATGGCCAACGCCAAAAAGGTGAACAATGTCAATAAGAATACTGTGATGATCAGCCAAAATGTCCTCAACCACCGCATTAACGTCCCTCAGGCGAAGATCAAACTGGACGGCGGCAACGCGGACTGGACCGACTACACCGATGCGTTCTTTGCCGGCAGCGAATCGCAGGCGCAGACCGCCGTCCGTCCGGCAAGAGACGACGACAACCTGTATTTTCTGGTGGAAACGCTGGATTCCGTGATTACGAAGAAGGACGGCGTGGAGATTTATCTGGGGGACTGGGCCAGCGATCAGCTGGATGAGAACACCCTGCGAATCAAAGTCGGCCCGACCGGCCTGATGGAAGCCAGCCGCTTTGACGGCAGCGATTTCACGGCTCTCAGTGAGCAGGATACGGAATCCATCCGGGTCAAGGCCACCGTCAAGGGAACGATGGACAACGACGACGATGAGGATACCGGGTATCTTGTCGAAGTGGCGATTCCGCGTTCCATGCTCAAAATATCGGAGAACCAGCTGCGCTGCAACGTCATCCTCGCCAATCAGGAAAAAGACGGCCGCGTGATCGAAGACAAAATCGGCGACGTTCGCTGGAACGTTCCGAGTGAGTGGATGCCGCTGACCGTGGGATGATCGGCTTGAGACAGATGAAGGACGGAATATCTCCATGAAAAACCGTATCATTGGCGGCATCCTGGCTTTTAGTTTCCTCTGCGTACTTCTGACTTCCTGCAAGCCGCAGGATGAGGGGAGCGTATCGCATGGACCGGAGGAGCCGGGAGATGTCATTCACACCATCGATCAGCTCAACAAAGCCGAACCCGTCCTCAACGATCACGCCGACGACTGGCGCTCGAGTTCGCTCGAGCCGAATTCCCGGCGGTATACGGAGGTGACGGAGGCCAAGCTGCGCGTCCGGGAGGCCAATTATCCCCGGATTAAAAAGTTGGCCGATGACCGTTATCTCCTGTTTTACCAGGATAAGCAGCATGCCTGGAATATCTATTATTCCGTCAGCAGCGATCTCGAGGAATGGGGGTTGGGCCTGCCCCTCTTTACCTCCCGCAGCATCACCGTAGGCGGTGAGAGAGATACCCTGTGTTATTCCACTTGTGACGCCGCTGTGCTGCAAAACGGTGACATCCTAGCGATCGCCTCCTTCCGTTCGAACCGGAATTTCCGCCGCACCAACGAATTCAACGGCCTCGCGATGCGGAAGAGCTCGGACGGCGGCCGGACCTGGGGCAAGGAGCAGATCATCTACAAGGGCTCCAACTGGGAGCCGCAGATTCTGCAGCTTCCTTCAGGGGAAATCCAGGTTTATTTCACCCACGGCGGCCCGAAAATCCAGCCTCAGATGGAAGCGGGTATTCCGACCTCGGACATGGTGCCATCCTCCGGTACCGCGATCATCCGCTCTTTCGACAACGGGGAGACCTGGAATCCCTACGTGATGGAGCCGCCCTACGCGGCCCATCGCGTCAGCCAGCAGTACGCCTATACCAAGAAAGGGATTCAGGTGTTCACCGATCAGATGCCCTGTGCGATTCTGCTGGGCAACTCGAACACCATCGCGCTGGCGATGGAATCCATGTTTCCATCAAACAACAAAGACGTCCTCTATATCACGACGGCGTACAGCGACGATAACTGGGCCGTGGGATTAGGCATCGATGAGGAAGGCCCCGCCGACAAGCAGCAGAATATGTTTAAGGGTGCGGCTCCCTATCTGCGGCAATTTCCCTCGGGGGAGACCATTCTGTCCTATAACCAGAAACGGTTTCAGATCCGGCTTGGAGATTCCCTGGCCCGCGAGTTTGGCGATCCGCTCTTTCCTCTTCGCGGAACCGGCCGTTGGGGCTCGCTTGAGCTGATCCAGTCTCACATCGTGGTGGGTACCATGGCCTATGTGCCCGAGAACGGCGGGGAACAGAACCGGATCATGATCAGCCAGAATGTGCTGAACCATCGAATCGACGCCCCACAGGCGTCCATCGAGGTGGACGGCAGCAACAGGGACTGGGCGGATGCCACCGACGCGCTGTTTGTGGGCAGCGATTCCCAGGCACAGACCTCGGTCCGGCCGGCCCGGGATGAGGATCATCTGTATTTCCTGGTGGAGACCCTGGATTCCCATTTATCCGAAGAGGATGCGGTGGATCTGTATCTGGGAGACAGCGCTTCCGACTCGCTAAACGAGAACAGCCTGCGTCTGACCGTCGGGCCGAACGGCCTTATCAGCGCCGCCCGTTACGACGGCGTCGATTTCCGCGAAATGGATACCGGCATTATCCAGGCGGCCGCCGTTTTGCAGGGGACGGTTGGAAACGGCGAGGACGAGGATACCGGATATATGGTGGAACTGTCTGTGCCGCGTTCCCTGCTTTCCATTTTTGATCAACAATTGCGCTGGAACGTCGTGCTCCGTAACCGGGAGTCGGACGGCAGCGTGATTGAAGATATCATCGGCACCATTCGCTGGAACGTACCGGGGGAATGGATGCCGCTGGCCGTAAGCTGAACAATCCTGCCGACTCTAAAAAGGAAAGGAAACCCTTATGAAAAAGCGTATTCTTTGCGCGGTCATGGCTCTGTGCTTTGTCTGCGCGCTCCTGACTTCCTGCAAGCCGAAAGACCAAGGGGCGGACTCCGGCGTGCCGGATGAATCCGGCGATGTCATTCATGCCATTGACCAGCTCAACCAGGCCGAGCCTGTCATCAACGACCATGCCGACGATTGGAATCAAAGCCGTCTCGAGCCGAATTTCCGGCAATATGTCGAGGTGACGGAGGCCAAGCTGCGTATCAAGGGGGCCAACTATCCCCGCATCAAAAAGATTTCCGATGACCGGTACATCCTATTTTATCAGGACGGTCAGACCGCAAAAGACATTTATTATTCGGTGAGCAGCGATTTGAAGGAATGGAGTCTGGGGGTCAAACTTTTCAAATCCCACAATATCACCGTCAATGGTTCGAATGACACCATGTGTTATTCCTCCTGTGACGCCACCGTCCTCGCAAACGGCGACATTATGGCCATCGCGTCCTTCCGTTCGGGACGGAATTTCCGGGTGACCAACGAGTTTAACGGTCTGGCGATGCGGATCAGTTCGGACGAGGGCAAAACCTGGGGCGAGGAGCAGATCATTTATAAAGGTTCCAACTGGGAACCGCAGATTCTGCAGCTCCCTTCCGGCGAAATCCAGGTCTATTTCACCCACGGCGGTCCAAAAATCCAGCCCCAGATGGAGGCGGGGATTCCGACCAAAGATATGGTGCCGTCTTCGGGCACGGCCATCATCCGCTCTTATGACAACGGCAAGACCTGGGATCCCTACGTGATGGAGCCGCCCTACGCGGCCCATCGGGTGAGCCAGCAGTATACCCACA